>NZ_JARAVM010000069.1:0-21511 GCF_033792735.1 Streptomyces sp. PA03-3a | reverse complement strand
GGGTAACACAGCGCTGCGCGCTGTGCAAGTGAAACCGCCTCGCTTTGCTCGGCGTGAGGGACGCTTCGCGTCCCGTGAACCCCCGTGCTCCGCGCGGGGGTTGCATCCGCTTCGCGGATGCCGGCCCTTCGGGCCTAACTAGGGCTTCCGCTTCGCTTCAGCCCCAGTTGCGGCGCTAACGCGCCTTCAGGTCAGGTCCGCTTCGCGTCCCTGACGGACCTTCGGCTTCGCCTTCGGTCTTTTGTGGCCCGCTGACGCGGGCCGAGCTAGCTGCGATGCGAGGGCGAGTGGTTGTGTGTCAGGTTGGTCTCTCCCGTGCCTTCATGAAGCACGGATGCTTCCTTCATCCAAAAGTTTCTGGGAATCCGAATTCCCCTCTCCTCCCTACCGGCGCGGAGGCTGTTGCTGAGACCTGTACGACTGCGGCACACAGCCCGCTTCTCCGCTCGCGAACCGATCAGGCAGGCTCGAAGACCGGCTCGGGCATGGAATGTGCCACGGGCTCAGATACGGCCTGTGCCGCGGAGGGTGGCCAAAACCCGGGTTCGGTAAGGATCCGGTACAGGACCTCCGTGGCGGTCACCTCGTAACGGTTCCACTCCCAGGTGTCCACCTGCATGGTGAGAACCGGCCATGAGTCCACCGCGCCGTCCGTGACCTGCCAGAAGAACCAATCGCCCGAACGCGAGGCCCCCCATGGGATCAGGCCCCCCGTCGTGCCGGGCTCATGGATCCTGTAGGGCGCGAACGGGCCGTCCGAACTGTCGTCGCCCTCCAGCAGGTAGCGCCATTCCCCAACCAGATCCTGCACGCGGGTCTCGTCGACGCACAGCACCGACATCTCCCGCGAGAACTCGCCAGCGCCGAAGGCCTGACACAACAGCTTGTAATCGCTCGGCAGCTCGGTCCCCAGCGCCGCTTCGATCTCCGCCCAGGGCTGCGCCACGTCCCGCGCGTCCCAACCCGTGACGCGAAGAAGAGAATCCACCCACACGACAAACCTCGCCTACTTACCTATGGGTATATCGGCCGGTTGGGAGTCCGGTCCCGGATGCAGTGCGGACGATACCAGGCCAAATAAGTGACTGTGACCTGCGTCGATCACCTGCCGTCGCGTCCATATCGGCGGCCGCCCCGGCTTCTTCCCTGCAGGTAACAGCGGCTCCAGCAACGCCCATTGCTATCCGTCAGATCGCCACGCGGCACGAGATCACCACACATCAAGATCCACTTTCGATACACGCCCTAGAACGGCCGAACGTACGGGCGGTCCTTCACCCGGTCGTAGATTCTGCGCAGCCACGGCTGTCGGACGGCGGGAAGCCGTACGAGGGTGTAGCGGAACAGTGTCGAGTCGGGCCGGAACATCCCCCACGGGTGCATCGGTAGTGGGTCGTCGCGGAGGACGCCGTCAGGCAGTCGGCCAGTCGCGGGCACGGGCAACCCTTCGTTGGGGAAGGCCAGGTGCATCCACACGTCGGCTGGCAGGGGCACTGTTTTCGCGCTGCTGGGCGGCTGCCACGCTTCCCCTGTCCGCGGATGCCGCGGAACGAGCAGGATGTCGGGGTCAGGCTCCGGGGCGGGCAGGCCTGGGCCGGCCAACGCCGCCGTCTTCGCCGGCGGCTCCTGAGGGAGCAGGGTGTCGAGCGTGCGGCGGAGGGTTGCCGCGGCCAGGCCGTTGGGGATGGTCACGGGTGTGCCGTCCGAGGCTGCCAGGAGGTGGGCCAGCGCTACGCCGGCTGCCGCTGCCCATTGCGGGCTCCAGTCGCCGGAGGGGTCGACCGGCGAGGTGGGTTGCACCTCGGTCGCCAGCGCCTGCCAATCTACTGTCCGGGGTGCAGGGTCGTCGGCGGGGATGCGGCGCACGGCGCGCGGCGCGAACCGCACGGCCTGCCAGAGTGAGCAGTCGTCGATGCGGGTCGCCACGGGCTGTCCGCACTGCTCGCAGGCGAGGTTCGAGCCGTCTCTCCCATCGAGCCCGCAGCAGCCGCCGTCGCAGCGCTCCGGGATCAGGACGGTGCCAAGGGTGTCACCCGGGGCGATGACGATCGTTCCCGGGTCGCCGAACGGCAACGAGTACACCGGGGCGAACACTCCGCGGGCCGCCGCTTCGTCCTCGCCGACCTCGCTCCAACGCCGCCATGGAGGCCCGAACGGCTCCGGGTCGACCGCGTACGTCCCTGCCTCCATGAGCACCGGCAGCAGGCCGTGCCCCCACGTCTGGCGGGCATGGGCGGGAAGTGCGACCTGCGACAGCGGGGCGCTCAGCACGGCGTCGCACGTCGCACATGCGAACACCGTCATGCACCCTCCCCCGCCCTGGACATGCGGAGTATCCCGGCTCCGCGATCACCGGCCAACAGGTTTTACGCTGCCACGGTGATCGGCCGACGGCTCCTCATCGGCGCGCGAATCCAGTCGGGCAGTCAGGCGAGCTGGATGACGGGGGTCGTGTCGTCGGTCCAGTCGCCGTCGAACAGAGAGGCGATCAGCCTGGCGTGGTCGGCGGGGAGCTGTTCGGCTCGGTGCTTGGTGCGGGCCTTGGCGAGCCAGGGCCCGATCTTGACGGTGTCGCCGTCGACGAGGATCTCCTCGCGGGCGGTGGGGGGCCGGCCTTCCCGGGCGATGAACAACTCGAGGAGCTGGACGGTCTGGGCGAAGGTCCGGCGGGCCTTGGAGGGCGTCTTGAGGGGGTTGGTGTCCGGTGTCAGGCCGAGGTCGGTGAGGAGCTGCTGCTGGCCGGGGTCGAGGGTGGTGAAGGTGGTGAGCTGGCGGTGGAGCCAGCGGCTGATCTTTACCGTGCCGATGACGGTGTCGAGGTGGAGGTCGCCGGGGTTGTGGCCGGCGGCGAGGTGGGCGCGGAGCAGGTGGTATTTGCGGTGCCAGTCGGGGCCGTGGGGCAGCCGCCAGTGGGGGTCGATGGCGTCGAGGTCGGCGGCGCGAGCCGGGTCGAGCCGGCCGTTGGCCGCAAGGGATCGCTGTTCGGCGAGGAAGGCGCCACCGGGGGCGGTGACGGGGATGGCGAGGTGGCCGTGCGCGGCGTGGTAGTCGGCGGCGGTGGTGAGCTGGGCGCGCCAGGCGGCGTCGTGTTTGTCCCAGATCATGTCGAGGGCGTCGAGTTCGGTGATCCAGGCGGCGTCGGCGGGGTCGTGGGGGTTGAGGCGGCCGGTGCGGCGGGCGTCGCGCATGCCGGTGATGAAGGCGCCGAGGTTGTAGCCGGTGGGGTCGGTGTAGTCGGCGGGGACGTCGAGGTGGCCGTGGTCGTCGTGGAAGGCCTGGGCGGAGGCGAGACCTTCGCGGCGGGGGCGGGATTCGGCGGCGCGGGGGTCGAAGGAGACCAGGTCCATGGCGCGGGCGATGCGTTCGGGCTGGACGGTGAAGTCGAAGTGCCAGCGGTGCGCGATCAGCTCGCGGGTCTCCTGCGGGAGGCGGCTGGTCTTGTTCGGGAGACGCTCGGCGATGCGGTGGTCGTGGCTGGCCAGCGCAGTGACGATCGCCCAGACCGGCTCGTAGGCCGTTCCGAGGATGTCGGCCGGGTCCGCGGCCGGTGGGATGTAGGCGGGGATGATCAGGCTGGCGACCTTGCCCGCCTGGGCGGGCTGGCGCAGGGCGCGGCCGAGGGCCTGGACGACACGGATGACGCTGCGGGAGACATCGGCGAAGACGACCGCGTCGACGCTGGGGATGTCGACGCCCTCCGCGACGACCTTGGCGTTCGCCATGATCGCGCACGGGGCCTGGGCGAAACGGGCGAAGACCTCGGCACGCTCCGCGGGGGTGTGGTCGCCATCGACGTACAACGTCACCGGGGCAAGGTCCGGGCACAGCTTAGGGGCGGTGGTGCGCAGCAGGCGCAGCGTGTGGCCGAGCTCGCGCGTGAACCTCTTCGCGTCAGCGACGAG
The DNA here is from genome assembly GCF_033792735.1 of Streptomyces sp. PA03-3a. Classification (NCBI taxonomy): domain Bacteria; kingdom Bacillati; phylum Actinomycetota; class Actinomycetes; order Kitasatosporales; family Streptomycetaceae; genus Streptomyces; species Streptomyces sp. PA03-3a. The sequence goes on along the minus strand of NZ_JARAVM010000069.1, from coordinate 17,609 downwards.
CTGGAAATACACCAGCACCCGCTTCAGGCCGTGCTCGGCCATGGTCTTCAGCACGGCCAGATGCAGGGCCGTAGTGCGCAGCGCATCCCCTCCCCCGGCCGTGGTGGGCAGGTTCAGGCGGGTGCGCAGCTCCTCGTCGCTGATGGTCGGCACGATCACCCGGTAATCCGCCAGCACCCCGTCGGCGACCGCCTGGGCAAGCGGATACTCGAAGATCTTCTTGCCGTAGACCGGCTCGGAGTCCATGGAATTCGCCGACGCATCCACATCCGGCTCGGCCAGCCGGCGGCGGCGCGGGCGGCGTACGTCCGCGGACTCCGCCAGATCCGGACCGCCGAAGATGCGTGGGGTGGCGGTCATGTAGAGGCGGCGATCGGCGCGGATGCGGGCGTTGTCGTTGACGGCCGCCCACTTCTTGTCCGCCCGGCCGGCGATGCGGTGCGCCTCGTCCATGATCGCCAGATCGAACGGCGGCACGCTGCGGCCGGCGCCCTGCGCCGCCTCGATCTTGTCCAGAGAGTCATAGGTGCAGAACACCGTCACCGCGTCCAGGACCCCAGTGCCGACCGCGGACAGCACCGCCGCCAGGCCTGCGGCGTCGCAGGTGGAGCCGACATTCGCCTCAGCCAGGCCCTGATGGGCCCGGGTGTCCATCGAACACACCGCCACCATCGCCTCGGCCCGGCCGTCCTTCCGCCAGGCCAGCGCGGTCTGCGCAATCAGATCCAGCGTCGGCACCACCACCAAGGTCAACCGCGACCCGAGCGTGCCCGCCAGCCGGATACCGACCAGCGTCTTCCCCGTACCGCAGGCGGAGACGTACAAGCCCCGCGTGCCCGGACGATGCAGATGCCGCACCGCACGCTCAAGGCCAGCCTGCTGATCCGGGCGCAGGACGGCGCGGATAGTAGTACTCATACGAGGCATTCTCCCCGGCCCGCGGCTGAGGCAGGTGGGGATGGATGCGTGTACGCCGCGGGGGTGCGCCTCCGTTCCGTCCAGTTCAGCAGTGGGCCGATCGCCGGGCATCGCGGGATCTCAACAATCCTCATCTTTGCAACCAGGCTGCGCCAGCCTCGATCGAGGCTGGCGCTTGTTGTGCGCCTACGCTCGTCTGTCTAATCGACTTCAGGCAGATGACCAGCTCCGCGACGGCTGTTGCAGGAACAGCACAGTGTGCGCAGGTTTTCCATTCCGTGCCGCCCTCCTGCCGACCAGTGTTGTACGTGATCGATACTGATGTCCTCATCGGAACCGCAGGCCAAGCACCGGTAGCCGTCACGCTTGAAGACCGCCATCCTCGTTGACGGGCTGGGCCTCTGCGGCAGTACTTCACGAGCACAACATCCGCAGATGGATGAAGGGATGAAGGTCGGGTCGTCGTACGCACGCGGGTCGGCGTAGTACTCGATTGGATCTTCCGGGACCTGATGACACCCGCAAGCGCACCCGGGGAGCATCTCGTAGCTGGTGTACGTGTCCTTTTACTCACCACGCCATCCTAGACATGCGTTCGAACAAGGGGGTTGAATCACAGTTTGATCCCCCAACACAACATATGACAGCCGCGCCCTCCGCGTACCGCTGACGTGCTTCCTGCGGCGGCGTCCCCTGGTGCACTCCGCCACCAGCCGTGCCCGGTCAGTCGGTGCCCGGTCAGTCGGTGCCCGCTCCGCGCAGCCGCTGGAGGGCTGCCAGCGCCTTCTCGCGCACATACGCGTCCGGGTCCTGGCCGAGCCGTCCGCGTCGGTCACCGGGGCCAGCTGCACAGGGAAACTCCGCCCGGACAATGGGCAGGAAGGAGTGATCACATGGTTCACATGGGAATTTCTCCTTCGATGATGGCCGTCACCTCGTCGCTCAAGAACTCAACCCACTCGTCGCTCCTGCCGCCGAGAAGGGGATGGTGCACCAGCGGAACGCCACGGGGGCAAAGGTTTCGCAGATCGGTTGCTGTGACGTCGTCTCCGTACTGGAGCCAGTCGTCGACGGTTGCCCATCCCTGCTGATCAAAGACTGACTCGCCGGAGTGCCCGCTATCCCATCGATCCCTGGGGGTCAGAGCCCAGGCCAGAGGCCGGAAGTAGACCTCGGAGAAGACGTCGTAGTACTGCCTTTGTGTCAGCACTCTGTAGCCGTTGAACATGCTGGCCAGACGTGTCCCTCTGAAGCGGTACAGGCCCAGGCGCAGTGTGGCTCCGTCGGGCATGGTGATGTGATCGCGCCCCTCGCGGAGGTCGTCAGCGAGGCCGGGGAACATCACACGCAGGTGGGGGGTGGTGGCGAACATCCCGATGAGGATCGATCGTGCGACCCGGCCTGGGGCCAGACGAATTGGCGGGGCTGGATGCCCTGGAAGGTGGAGGTGCTGAAGCGCCCGCGTGTAGGTCTCCAGCGCCTTGGCAAAGTCTCCATAGGCCGCGTCGTAGTTTTCACCGGCGAGACCGTTGCAGTCGCGGCAGAGGCCTCGCAGCCACATCCCGCCGGCATCTGGTCGGCCGTTGCGGCGTGTTCGATCATGGATGCGAACAGTGGCGCTCGTCACCTTGCCGCGGTTGCCAGCAGCCTGAGGCGGCACATGCGCCTTCGTCATCTCGCGCACCTGGCCGCACAGCCCGCAGGGGCGCAATCCCGCCTTCCGCAGGTCAATGCCCAAAGTCCCAGGAGGCCGCTTGTCAGGCATCCGACGAGGGTAACGGGCATCAATCCTGTGCGTGACTGATTATGTTCGCCGAAAGCGCTGCCTGCTCGGGCTCCGGCATGGTCGTGCTTGGCGTCCCCTGCCGTATGTGGTCCCGTCTCCCGCTCTGGCTTGACCCGCGCGGTCCATTCCGGCCGCAGGCCCGGGAGTTGTTCCGTGAAGCGACTCACGGACCTCTCGTTCCTCAGCGCAGTCCGGCGCGGCCAGGGGTTCACCGAACTCGCCGACGCGCTGGAGCAATCCACCGTACGACCCGCCATGCCGTCGTTCTACAGAGTGCGCACCACCGCGTTCCAGAGCTGAGCAGACCGCGTGTCCACGACCCGCCGTCCTTCTGGGCGGCGGGCCACTCACCCTGGACTCAGCTACGGATCTCCTCTGAGAGCCGGTGCATCAAAGAGGCTGCCATGCCGGTCAGGGAGACGGCATCGGCGCGTACCCAGCTGGCTCGCGCGATGGCGCCGCCCGCGTGCTGGATGCCGCTCGCCTGGTTGAAGGACCTCTGCAGAAGTTGCTGGTATCCCTCAGCCTGCGCATCAAGGGCATCGAGCATGAGGCCGTAGCGGTCGGCCTGGTCCTGGTCGTCGCGCTTCTTCTCGACGTCCCGGGGCCAGACCTTCATGTCACGCATGGTCTCGATCGCGAGCCGAGTCTCTCGGATGGCGTCGGGGTACTGGCCAGCAGTGATCTGCCGCTTCGCCTCGCGCACGTGCCTCGCAGCCTCGGCTAGAGGGCCGTCGTCCAGAAGCAGTGGAACCGTGACGGTGAAGAAGGCTCCCCGGTTCACGCTTTCGATCTGCTTTTCCCACTCGCTGGCTGGCACCCTGAATTCGACCTGCTCCTCCACGAGTGGGAACTTCGTGGTCTGCGGCAGTGCGCCATGGAAGTCCACCTTCAGCAGAAGCTCCCCGCCATCCCGGTTGCGCTCCAGGGCGAGAATCTGGTCGCTCGTCAGCGGCAGGGACAGGTCCGCGTCGCGTCGAATCGGCCCCAGGTACACGGTGACAGGGGCGAAGGAACCCAGCCACATGTTGCCGGGCTGGATTCGCAGCTCGCCGCTCAGCTGCACCTGGTTGATGCCGTCGCCCTGTTTCACCGTCTGCACCTGCTGAGCGAGTCGGAAGTGGTGCACCCCCACCCCCGGCAGCAGCGTGGCAAGCTGATGCCCCTCCCTGCTTCCCAGCAGCAGTACGGTCCCGTCCTCGAATTTCAATTCCCTGGTCATCTCAGCCTCTCGGTAGAGGGCTGATTCCGGCCTGCCCGGCCCGGAGGCCGTGCCTCCTTTTAGACAACGAACGCAGCAGGACGCGGTCGGCCAGACGTCCGCAGTGCCGAACTCGCCGTGGTGTCGCACTCTGGGGCTGTGGAGAACCCGGGCACCGCCTGGGCCTTCCAGCCACCCGCCGACCCCATCCGCGCCATGGTCATCGCCGAGATCTACCGCCACACCGCTGGCGGCCAGCCCGTCTGGACACTCCGCGCCATCGGCCAAGGCTGGGCCGACGGCCTCGACGCACTCGCCCGCGCCCACAGCGTCACCATCCAATAGAACCATCGGGAATTCTGCCGGGGGACACGTCTTCTCCTACACCAGCGCCGTGCCGCAAGCCTCTAGAACAGGTCCATTCGCTACGGATACTCGACGCCCTGTCCTGATCGTTTGAGGGGACTGCCGAACCGCGTGCGCTGACAGGCTCCGCGTGGTCTGGCGCAGGGTGCCCCAACAACGGCACGATGCAGCAGGGCATCGTGGCTGGCTCGCCGGCCGCACAGGACGGGAGGGGGCTGTCTGATGCTGGTACAGATCAGGGTGGACGGGAGCGTAGCGGAGGCGGAGCTGCGCACGCTGTACGAATGGCTGGCGCAGGAGCCGGTGGTGCGGAGCACGGCGTCTGTGTCGCTGGTGGAGCGGACCGCGCGGCCGGGTGAGATGGGCGGGTGGCTGGATGCGGTCCAGCTGGTGACGGACAACGGGTGGAGCGCCGCGTCCTTCGTGCTGTCGGTGGTCACGTGGCGGCAGACGCGGCCGAGGGCCCTGCGTGTCGTCATCCGCCGCGGCGACATCGAGATCAGCCTGGCTGACGGTTCGGACGACGAGATCAGGCGGATAACTGCGCTGCTGGAGGACAGCGACGGGGCCGGGGGCGAGGCGTAGTGACTGGCATGCCGGACCCCCAGGGGTCGCGGGCGGTGCTGGTCGGGGTCAGCCGCTACACAACGCTGGAGTCCCTTCCCGGCGTGGCGAACAATCTCCCGGCGCTGGCGGCCGCGCTGAGCGGCGGCTCGTCCTGGGCGCTGCCCCGGGGTCATTGCACGGTGGTGGCGGAGCCGTCCACGGCAGTGGAGATGCTCGACCCGATTGCGGAGGCTGCTGATGCGGCGCGGGACACGCTGCTGGTGTATTTCTGCGGGCACGGCCTGACCGACAGCCGGGGCGAGTTGTTTTTCGGGCTACCCGGCGCGCGGCCCGGTTGGAGCCACACCGGTGTGGCGTACCAGGCGTTGCGGGATGTCATCACCACGGGCAGGGCCCGCCGGTATGTGATCATCCTGGACTGCTGCCTGAGCGGACGCGCTCTGGGGCTGATGAGCAGCCCGGCGGATCTGCTGGCGGACCAGGCCGTCATCGAAGGCAGCTATTTGCTGGCGGCCGCCCCGGAAAACGGTGCCGCCCTGGCCCCGCCCGGCGAGACCTACACCGCTTTCACCGGGGAACTGCTGCACGTCCTTGAGCACGGCATCGACGGCGAACCCGCGGAACTGGACCTGGAGACCGTCTACCGGCACCTGCGCACCACGTTGCGCGCCAAAGGCCGCCCCCTGCCGCAAAAACGCGACCGCAACACCGCCGGCCGACTCCTACTCGCCCGCAACCAGTCCCCCCGCCCCGGCCCTGGCTCTCATGACCGAGGAGACGACGCGCGCTGGCCGGACCCGGAAACCTTCCACACCCCCAGGAATTTCCTGGACGGGCTCATCCAGGCCCGAGCTCTGAGCGGCAGAACCTTCGGCGACCTCAGCGCCCGGTCCCAACCACACCTCGAGCCGGGCGCATTCAGCCGTCAGGTCAACCTCACCGAGCTACCGAAGACCTGGAAGACCACCGGCATCTTCCTCGCCGCCTGCGGCCTGACCCCACAGCAGTGCGCGGCATGGAAGACCTCCTGGACCCGGCTGAAAACCGAGACCGCCGCACACCCTCAGCCCGAACCCGGACCGCCTGCGGCACCCACCCAGGACCCGCGCCCGCGCCGCAGATGGCGCCGCCCGATCTGAAGGCCCCGGCTTCGAATGGTGAGCACGCGGCGCCGGACCACATGCCTGGCCCCCTGCTGTCAAGCCGGGTTGCCAAGGCGCGGCAACGTCACCGGCCCTGCTTGGCGGAGTGCGACGGAGTGGGCTGGTGCGCCGGCGCATCGGTACCGGAGGAGTCCGTGGAGAACAGGCCCAGCCACGCCCCCAGCACCAGCAGGGCCACCACCACCGCCCCGGTCATCCCCGAGCTCTTCACCGCCCGAGACCCGGACGACCCCCGCTTCACCCAGTGACCCGCCCGGTAGTACTCGCCAGGACGACCCGACATCCCATACCCCCGATCACCACACGCGAACGGACCACCCGCCGCCGGTCACTCAGTGTCGCAAGCCACGCCCCAACCAGCCGCGCAATATGCCGACTTGGCCAGCTATAGCCGTCACACCACGCGACAGATCCGGTACTCCCCCACCGGCTGTGCAGGTCACAGCCTGTAAAGACCCAAGGTCATGTGACACCCCTCACCAATAGCCCGCCCGGCCGGACTGACCCCAGCGCACAAAACCAGCCGCAGATCCGACCACCATCACGCGCAACGGCGGATTGCACTCGTTTCTCCTCTACCGCTGGCCACGGGGGCTCGACTGGCCTGATGACCGATGCCACCAGCGCCACCGCGCTCCCCCGACCGCCGGCCCCGCCCGGGGAGGACGACGGCCAGGCCGCGCGCCGACGATCCGTAGGGGGCCTGCAGTGCGGAACGGCGTGTTACGGGTCGCTCCGTGGGATTGGGCTCATGGTGTGGCGGCTCCAAGGGTGTGTCGGGTGCCGGTAAGGACGTGCTGAGGAGCGGGCGCGGGTCCGTAACCGGCCGGCTGGCGGGCGCGGTCAGGCCTGGATGGCGTCGATCTCGCCGGCGTTGACCAGTGCCTCGCGCAGCACCTCGGTCTCCGCGGGACGCTCGTCCGCGGGCAGGGCCGCCGCGGCCTGCAGCAGGGCGCGGGCGTGGCGGCGGATCCCTTCGTCCGGCCAGGCCCCGGCTGGGTGGGCGACCAGCTTCGCGGCCAGGAGCAGCGCGTTAGGGCTTGATGGGTGGGCGGCGGCGCGTTCGGCGATGAGGCTGGCGCCGATCAGGGCCGGGGTGTGGTCGGCGCTGGCCCGGGTCAGCACCAGCCACACGGTGTCCTCGACGGCCGAGGTGGTAAAGGCTCCGGCGCCGGCGAGCGCGCCGGGCGGCAGGTCGGCGGCCAGCGCGGCGCGCCACAGCAGGGTCGCCGCGGCCACGACGAGCCCGGCACTGGCCGGGACGCCGCCGTCGGGGGCGGGGCGGGGCGTGAGGGCGGCGATGGTCTCCAGCAGCCGGGACGCGGCGGCCGCGCCGACGGCGCTGGCCGCCACGTCGGTCCAGGCGGCCATCGGGTCGCCGAGGAAGCCGGAGTCGGTCAGAAGCGCGTGGGCCAGGTGCCCGTCCACCCCCGAGGCCCCCTCACGTAGGGCCCGAAGGAGTTCGGCGCGGTCCAGGGCGGCGAGCAAGGACAGATCGACCGGTCCCCAGCGCAGCCAGGACGCGGCCGGTGAAGGCCGGCTTGGGGTCAGGCGGTACAGGCCGGCGGTCGCGGTGAAGCGGGGGGCGTGGTGGTGCAGGGAGGGCAGGTGCACGCCGACCGCCGTGGCCACCGCGTCCTGCCCGCCGTGCGCGGCCAGAGCGCCCTGGGTCAGGTCCAGGATGCCGTCGGGCATCTGCCTGGTGGTGCGGGCGCGGTAGGCGGCGTACTCCAGCAGGCACCCCAGCGCGCGTACCGCCGGGTGCGAGCCCGGCAGCGTCTGCGCCGGGACGTCTCTGTGGTCATCCGCCTCCGCGACCGCGGGCCCGTCCGGGGCGTCCTCCGAGACGGCTTCCTGCGGGACAACGTTCTTGGCCTGGACTGCCGGGACCGGCGCGGTGGGGTGGATCAGGGGCGCGGCCAGGGCGTGCAGGTGGGCCAGGACGTCCTCCTCCTGGTCGCCAGGCAGGTTGGTACCGGTGCGCCAGGTGTGGGCCAGCAGGTCGAACATCGCCTGGTCGGCGAAGAACACTGCCGTCGCCGGCGGCCGTCCGCCAGCCGGGGCGGGCAGCGCGCGGCGCAGCGCGAACGCGGCCACGGCGGCCGAGGCCGTCCCGGCGGGGAACGCCGTCGGGCGGTGGGCCTGGGCGGCGGCCGCGGCGAGGAAGAACGCGCCCAGCTCCGGCCGCTTCAGGGCCTTCAGGACCGCGGGCACGTCCGCGGTCCACGCGGCCGGGTCGGCGGCGACCAGGCGGTGCAGCACCATGGCGTAGCCGTCGGCGCCGACGTCGTCGGCCGCGGCCAGCGCGGCGGCCGCCACCAGCGGGCCCAAATCGTCGGCCAACGAGTCGAGATACTCCTCGTCGAGGGACACCGTGTGCTGTCGGAGCGGCAGCAGGCCGACGACGGCGCGCGGGTCGGCCGGACCTTCCGGCTGCACGCGGCGCAGCGCGGCCAGCAGCGGCTCGAAGCCCACCAGCACCGCTGCGGGCAGCACGGGCGACCAGTCCCACACCCGCAGCCAGGACGCGAGCGGCTCGGCCGTGCCGTCGACCCCGTCGGCCGGGGCGGTGTCAGCGGCCAGGACCTGGTCCACCTCGCGGGCGGACGGCGGCGTGCCGAGCTCCGCCCGGGCCTGCTGCCGCAAGTCCTCGGCGAGGGCGGGCGGGCAGTCCCGGAATACCAGGGCGGCCAGCCGGGCGCCTTCCGGGGAGGGCCCGTCGGCCAGCAGCTGCCCGGTGAGCCGGACCGCCCCGTCCCACCACTCCCCCGCCCCGCCGGCCACCCCGGCTTCGGCGGCGGTGTCGTCGGCGGGGTGGTCGGCTTCGGTGGCGGCAGGCGAGTGGGCGGCCAGGTGGGAGGCGAGCAGCCGGCCGTGTAGCCGGCCGTCCAAGCCGACGATCCTGGCCCACGCGCGGGTCCGCTCGGCCAGCGGCACACCGGCCGCGGCGTCCGCCGCAGCGAGGTCGAGGACGGCCCGGGCCAGGCGCGGGCCGCCGAAAGCCGCCGCATCCGCCACGCGGACCTCGTCCAGGTCGACGCCGAAGACCAGGTGCCGGGCCGCCCCAGCCGTCGCCTCAACGTCACGACGCAGCAGGCCTGCCAGCGCGTTTCGCAGCGGCCGTGCCCATCGATACGCCGGGCCGCCGACAGGGTGGGCGGTGGCCACCAGTTCCCGCAGCAGGCTGGCCACCTCATGGTCGGGCAGCCGGCCGGCGCTCTCCCGGGCGATCGCCGCCTGCAGTTCCCCCTCCTCGTCGTCGGCCGTTTCGCTGGCGGCGTGGACGCGCTCGGCCACGGCCTGCCGGGCCAGACGGCCGGCGTGCTCGGTATCCACCGCGTCCTTCAGCAGGTGCTCGGCCACCAGCAGCCAATCGCCGTCACGCCGGGCGGCCGGCAGCGTGCGCGCCCAGCGAGCCGCCAGCCGGCGCGTCCACCCCGCCCCCAGCCCGGAACGGAGCGGCGCGGTGACGTACGGCAGCAACAGGCGCATCTGGTCCGGGCCGAGCGCCCCGGCCAGGGCCAGGCGCAGCAGGGCGTCCACGGCCGCAGGGCCGGCGGCGGCAAGCTGCCCGGTGTGGTCGGTCAGCCACGCCCGGGCGGCGTCCGGGTCGGCCACCGCGAGGTGTTCCAGGAACGGGGCGGCCGGCCAGTGCCCGCCGGCCGCTTCGTCGGCCAGCAGCAGGTGCGGCGCGTGCTCCTGAAGGACCGGCAGCCACGGCGGGACCGGGCGTGAGGTGAAGAAGAACGTGGTGGCGCGCGGGTCCGCCCAGCCGGCCAGCTCCCGCGCATCCGGCCCGGACGGTGCGGTCAGGGCGGCCAGTTCCAGGACCCGGGCGGCGCGGCCGGGCAGCGGCACCAGCAGCTCCCGCGCGGCGTCCAGGACCTGGTGGTAGAGGGCGGCGGCCCGCTCCGGCCCGGTAGCGCCGCCGTGCAGGGTGCCCGACGCCTTGCCGTACACCGCGCCCCACACGTCCAGCGCCTGCTCCTGCAGACTGCCCAGCACCACGCCCATCAGGCGCTCGGCGATCCCCTGGGCCCGCCGGCGGTGGTAGCCGCCCGGATGCGTCAGTTCCCCGCGCACCACCACCGCGGCCTGACGCACCTCCTCCCACTCAGCCGCCTCCACGACGGCTCCCGGCGCCTGGCCCGGCTCGCCGCCGCCCGCGGCCGCGGGTTCCGCGCCGTGGCGGTGCCCGGCACCGCGTCTCATCTGCCGGTCGCAGGCCTCGACGCCCTTCACCAGCCGCCACGCCGCGGCCTGCAGCCCCGTCTTGCGGACCTTGCCCTTGTCCTCCTCGTCGTCGGCGCTGGTGAGGCCGAGCAGCGCATCCGCCGCGGACCGCACAGACGCCTCCGCGACCTCCCCGGCCTGCAGCAGGCCCGCGGCGCCGCTCAGGATCCGGCGCGCGTCCCGCAGCAGCCCCAGCGCCCGCTCCCCCGGCTCCCCCTGAGCGGCCAGCGCCGTGGCCAGCACCTCGTCAATCTCGGGCAGTTCGTCCTCGCCGAGCGGCGGCGTCTGGTTGTTCACGTAACACACCGTAGAACCGGCCCGGCCACCGACGGGACCGCACCCGGCAAACGGCGACCGGGCACGATCGGCGGAAAACCGGGAAGCCGCGGGCGGTACAGCCCCGCCGGGCAGCAGACAGCGACAATCCCGGCTTCACGCTCGGAGTCTGACAGGGCCACCGCGATGGCGCCGCGGCGACCGCGACAACGCCGTCCCTCCCCGGGCGGCAACCGAGGCGCGACCGGACGGCGCAGGCGGCAGGGCCGGGGCGCGCCGTCCCTGCCCGACACACGGCCGGGAAGGACGACGCGAGACCGCCACACCCGGGCACGCGCTGGCTCTCCGGCCGCGCGGCCGCGGCAAGGTGAGCCGGACAGCACGACGGGATCGGCAGCGGCGGGCGCACGGCGGCGGAGAGCGCCGGGTACGGCCGGTCCCGGACACTGCTCTGGCCCAGCAGAGAGCGCCGCGGCGCACTCCGAGGCCGGACCGCCGCGGCCCAGTGCCGCACGGCGAAACACCGCGGTGCAGACGGCACCGCGCCGACACCGCCGGTGTCGCAGCTGGCCGGGCACCGAGAAACCGCCTCACCCGGCCAAGCCACAAGCCCCGGCGCACCACGGCGGCGGCACAGGGAGAACGAACACGAAATCGGGACCGTCGTGCGGCTGGCGGTCGGTCAAAGTCCCCCTGGGGCCGGTAGTCGGGCGCGGGTGAACCGGACGACCCGAGCGCTACACAGCACCACCGGCACCCGTACGAAGCAGTCCGGCTGGGCCGTCACCGCCGGCGCGTCACTCTCCTTCTTCTGCCCGCCGTATCTGCTCGAACTGCCACTGCATCTGGCTGTCCGCGGTCTTCCAGGTCTCGGCGGCTTCGGGCAGTTTCTCGCCGCGCAGGTTCGCGCCGAGACAGGCCATCGCGTCCTGATGGGCCGCGTACGCCACCACCCGGAACCCCCCGAGGTGCGTCTGGTACAGAAGCTGCGAGTCGTAGGCGCCCCAGATCAGCAGATCCAGCGAGGACGTGAGGCGTTTACGCAGGTCCTCACCGTGGAGGGCCATGACGGCGACTTCCGCCTTGCCGAGCTTCGAGAGGAGGAAGTCGGACCAGGTGTCGAACTCCTCGGGCGCCGACCCGGATCCGACGTCGCTCTTGCGGTAGATCTGACGGACGTCCAGGAGCGCGGCGGTAATGGTCTCCGTCGCCTCCTTCTCCGCGGCGCGCTTCCGGGCCTTCTTCGTGTCGGACAGGACGCGCAGGCCGACCAACGAGGTGAGGCTGCCGCCCACCAGAGCGCCGACGCCGCCCAGGAGGGGGGCGAGCCAGACGGGGCTGCTGCTCGTGCCGGTCTGCTGAGCGACGGCGATGATCCAGTCCACCCGGGAGAGCCTCCTCGTGCTGAGCGCGGCCGGTCGCGCCGCGGCGATAAGGCTATGACCCAAGTGCCTTGCCTGGAAGCCGATGCGGCTACTCGCCGGCGAAGCGGGGGAAGACAGAGTGATGGCAAAGGCCGTGGCCGCCGTGTGCCTTCCGAACGGGCCTGCAACGGCCGGTGGACCCCGCGGTCCGGTCCCCGGCGGGTGCTGTCCACAGCGGACCGGGCGCAGGCTCGCCTGTGGACGTCGGGAAGGGAGCAGACCGGGATGTGCAGGTCAAAAGCCCAGTGAGACCGCCGGTGCGTGGGGACGCATCCCGCGGCACGCACGCCCAGCAGGCGGTGCGCGGGCTGCGGGAGGAAGTCACCATCGGTAAAGGACCTGGCGTCCGAGGCCTGCGCGTACGTGCTGGGGTGGAGCGACCGGGCCCGGGCGTGCGCGGAGGCCGCCGAGTGCGCCCGGGCCGCGCGCGTGATGCTGGCCACCCGGCAAGAGGAGGAGGCCGTCGACTTCCCTCGTCTGCCGTCCGGCCCGGTATTCGGCCGCCTCCGGATGCTGGCCGGGCTGCGCGCGCAGTTGGAGCGGCGCCGGCGGGCGGGCCGGGACCTGCCGCCCTTGGCCCGTGCCTTCCCGCGCGGCCAGGACGCCGACGCGGTGACGCCGAGCCGTTTCCGGCCGCCGGCCAACCACTTCGGGCCCGGGCGCACCAAGCCGCTGGGGGTCCGTACGCGGCCGCGACCGGCCGCCCGATCCGGCGCGGCCCGGCCCGGCCCGGCCCGGCCCCCAAGATCCGCAGCCGTCTCAACCTGCCCGCGCCCTCGGAGTCCCTGGTAAGGCGTTGTCCGCGTACGCCGCGCACCTTCACGGGCCCTCGCCGGAGACAACGCTGCTGCGGAAACTGCACCTCCAAGCGTGAGCCCCGGCCGCGGTCAGGATGTGGGGTGCGCGTCCAACCAGCGTGCCAGGCTGGTGCCGAGACCGATGATCTCGGGGCGCATCCCCTCGTCGAGCGGGTGGTATTCCTCACCGATCGTCTCGAGGCGGTCGGTCATCACGAACGCGGGCGAGTAGAACGCCGCACCGGCCGGGTCACGGCGCATCGCGGCCCGCAGGTCGTGCGCGGCGTCGATGATGTCCTGCAGGTGTTCATCGCATGTGTATGCCTCGGAGCTGTCGCAGGCCCCGTACAGGACTGGCCGGACGTCCTTGAATACCTCGCGCACTGTCGGCTGCTTCGTCTTCGCGGACGGCCGCGCCGACACCTTCGCCGTGCCGTCGGCCTCGGCATTCCCGCCGCAACCGGCGGCCCCCACCGCAATCACGATCGCCGCGGCGACCGCGGCCCCCACCCTGGTCATTTGCATGGCGGGGATCATGCCATGCCGGCTTCCGGCGTACGCCACAAATACGGCACCAAGTCGTCCGCTCCGGCGTGCAGCGTCTCCAGATCAATCTCCCGCCGCGGCTCCTCCAGGTTCTCCGACATCGGCTCCCACCCCAGTTCGTCGGCCATATCGTCGTTCAGCTCACGCACCACGCGGACATACGCGGGTGCCAGGCCCCGCTGGCAGCCGTCGGCGTCCTCGTAGTGGCCGGGGATGACGCTGACGAACAGCGTGGACCGGGCCGTCGGCGCACGCGACGAGGGCAACGCGGGCGGTGAGCCACGCGCAGAGCGCGGCCCGGGTCGGCACGGAGAGGGCGACGGACTCTATGCACGCGCTCGGCCGCGGTTTGCAGGACCAGGCGGCCGGCGTGCTCGGTATCCACCGCGTCCTTCAACAGGTGCTCGGCCACCAGCAGCCACTCGCCGTCACGCCGGGCGGCCGGCAGCCTGCGGCCCAGCGGGCCGCCAGCAGACGCGTCCACACGCCCCCGGCCCGGCACGGTGCGAAGCGGTGGCGTACGGCAGCAACAGACGTACTTCGGCCGGGCCGAGGGGCCGCCCACACCGGCCAGTTCCCGCACGTCCGGCCGCCCAGCCCGGTCAAGGCGGCCAGTTCAAGGACCTGGGCAGCGTGGCCAGGCAGCGGAGACGACGCCCGTCGGCCTCGCAGCCGCAGTCTAGAGGTCCGCTTTACAGCAGTCGGAGAGCTTGGTCGTATTTACCTCAACTTGCTTCAATCATTGCCATGTTGCCGATCAGATCACCTGATCGAGTGAGCCCCTTCGCGACGGTTCGTTCCTGCGCCAGCAGGCATGGCAGATTTCGTGGTGCACGTCGGTGGCCCATCACCGGCGTCCGCCTCATGCCGCCGACGGCGGAGCAGGAGCAAGCCGCGAGACGCCCGGGTGCCGTATGAAGCACTGTTCGGGCTGATCCTCTTCGGACGTTGGCAGTTGGGCCGTACGGGGCGAGGACCGCCGAAACCCATCACGGGTATCGGCCTGCACCTCGCCAGCACGAGGCTTCGGCGCTCGGGCGCGTGTCACGCTCCCGAGAGACGGGAGCGTCTGCATTCCCCCGGCACGCCCGGGTGGAAGGAAGACACCGTGGTCGCGAAACGACCTGATGGCATCTACCCGTACATCGGCACCGACACCTGGGCTGAGCACTTGGCGGACGCCATCGAGAACACGTGCGAGGACCAGGAGGTCGTACCGCCTCCCCGGCAGGCAATCATCGAGGGCCTCGCTTCCGCTCTCCCGGACACCGAAATCAAGAACCTCGTGGCGTCGCTGCGCGGCAGGAAAGTCCTCAAGCCCACCGCCCACCGAGCCGTGCAGACCGGCACCGACAAGGTGCTCCTGCTGATGTGCGACGTGCACGGTGCCGCGGTGGCCCCGTGGGACCTCAATGACCGCACCGTCAGCTGCTGGACGCCGCCGAGCCCGGAGGCCACTCAACGCCTCAAGGAGCTCGTCGCCGCCGAGATCGCGCTGCGGGACGCCGAGAAGGTTGCGAAGAGCGCCGAGAAGGAGCGGGAGGCCCGTCGCCGCGCACCCGGCGATGAGACGTACACCGCTGAAGCTCTCGCGGCAGCCACCCAGAAGCACCTGGACGCCGTCCAGCGCGTCAAGGAACTCGAAAGGAAGCAGCAAACCCTTCTTGCTGCCCTCGGCAACCGGCGGCCGCGGCCGGTAGTCCGTACGGCGGAAGAGGGCGGCGAGCCGAAGGCGGCGCTCACGCTCGCCGAGCAGCCGTACGAGGTGGCCGTCCACATGCAGCGGTACGCCGCCGACAGCCTGCAGCGCGCCGGGAAGACCCGCGGCTACGACCTGGTCGAGTCCCTCGTGGACGCCGGCCAGCTCTCCAAGGGCATGAACGTCCTTCAGCAGTGGCAGATCACCAGCCCTGACGGCACGGTGTCCCGGATCTGGCGCATGGCCGCCGTGACCGCCAACAACAGGGCACTGGCTCGCCTCGACATCTTCGGTGTGCGCCCGGAGCACCTGGTCACGGGCATGCCTCAGTCGCTCCTGCCTCTGCCGAAGGAAAAGAGTGACCCCGCGCTGCGGCTGCTCAGCCTGCGGGAGGTCCTGAAGCGGATCTCCACCCGGCTCAACGAGGCGAGCGCCAATCCGGAGACGAGCCCGGAGGACCCCTCGGTCCGGGCAGGGAAGATCGCCACGGTTTCCACGGAGATCGTCATCGGCTGCAACAAGCCGGCGGCGCTGGAGCATGTCCTGCGGGCGCTGAACGTCAACGATCACCTGCGCGGCATCCAGCCCTACGACGAGGACGCCCGCCTGGTCGCCCTGTTCGCGACGCTCGTCGACTCCTACGCACAGCAGTCCCTCCTCACGGCCGCACTCGCTGAGGCGTTCCCCAATGCGCGGGGCGCGGATCTCCTCGATCTGCTCGGAGTACGCGATGCCCTGACCGCCAACGGCCCGCTCGACCCACTGGAGCCGCTCGTCCCCGCGGGCGACGAGACCACCCCGGTCGTCCTCCGCGATATCGCCGTCCGGGCCATCACCGCGCTCGTGTTCCCGGAGATTCCCCCGGATTCTGGGCAGGGGACGGGCAAGCGCACCATCCGCGACACAGGGCGGTTCTGGCCGGTCGTGAAGGGAACGCTCCAGGAGTCGGCGTGGAGCCAGGTCACCGCGAAGACCGCCGCAGCCCGCACGCGTCTGTGGTCGGCAGCGGTCGCCCAGCTGTTCCTGCACCGCGGCAACATCCTGTCCGCGCTGGGACTGTTCGGTGTTGCGGAGACCAAAGAGGGATCCGGACAGGACCCCAGGTCGCTCAAGGAACTGCTCCTCGGAGCGGAGGCTGGCGATGCGACAGCGTGGGCCGCTCTGGTCCAACGGATGGCGCCGGCGCTCATGCACGCCCCGGAGCCCTTCATCACGCCCGGCCAGGGAAGCGAAGCGGGTGAGGGCCGCAAGGGAGTACGCCGGACCCCCAGCAGCTCCCTCGCTTCCCTGACCCTGGCGTACAGCTCGACGAGCCCGGCCATCAGCCGGGCCCTCCTCCTCACGTTCGCGAAGTCCGTCCTGGAGCACCCGGACGCCACACAGCCCCCCGTCGCAGAAGATGGCGGCCGTCTGGCCTGCTACGGCGAACGCCACCGGGACGAGGGCGAGCAGACCGCGATCACAGCCGGGATGGTGATCGTCCCGGACACCGAGGGCCGGCCGACCACGTATGTCGCCGACAAGGACTGGTTCGACGAGACGTTCCCGGTGGAACTCGGCCGCCCGGTACAGAATCCCGCTGGCAGCAGCGGTGGGGGCACCGGCATCCCGGTCCCGGAGAGCGATCCGGCCAGCAGCACCACATCTCATGGGGAGGCACCGCCCGACCCCCGCGAGCGGCTGGACAACTTGCGTCGGGAACTGCCTGCCCGAGTCGAGCTGGTCGGGGACAGCTACCAACGCGCGGTCGACTCCGCCCACACCCTGATGACGGACTTCGAGGAAGCGCGCCGCCTGCGCGCCCAGCTCGGCGAGGAAGCCCTGCCGGCCGAGCAGCGGATCGAGTGGATGGAGAAGTTGACGAAGGCCCGGGAGGCCGCACAGGCCAGCGTGACCACGCTCGGGCAGGTGGAGGCGCTGATCCTGCAGATCTGACCGGTCATGGACACGGCCCCGGGGCGTCGTTCCGCCCCGGGGCCGTCTGCTCTCACATCCGACCCACCGGCCGGGATCCCCATGTCCCGGCGCATGCCCGGTGGGGCTTTCCCACGAGGAGATCGTCAAGGCGCGCCAACGGAAGATCGCGCGCCCCACCGCCGAAGGGCTGTGCGTCTGACTCGTCGACGCCGCCGGGGTACAGCTGCGCTCGCACCCGGCCCACGGGAGCAGATGGTGGGGGCGAAGGCCCCCACCGTACGAGCGAACGGGATCGCGCCTTGGCCGGGTTGGTGGTGGCGAACGTCGTGGGTGCACCGCTGTGTCACGGGCAGACCGGGCCTTTCCGGCCGACGAATCACACACAACCAGGCAGGCCGGAATGAACCCGGCACAGAGTCGCACGCCCCGTGCCGAGCTCGTGTCGCACCAGGGACGCGGGTTCGCCGGGAGGCACTTCACCAGCACGCATACGGGAGACCCCCACTGCCACGGGCTGCACAAATCCACTACGATCTCCACACTAAACTGCCTCGATGGGGAGACTCGGCGATGTTCCCCCACCGAGGTTGAGAACGCACTCCAGGGGTGGGGTCTAAGTGTATTGCCCCGTGAGGTTAGGAACGCGGCTGGCGGGTGGTTGGCCCTTCAGCGCGGTGTGTCCGCGGTGGTGATTGTAGGTGTGCAGCCAGGCGGGG
>NZ_JARAVM010000068.1:0-21719 GCF_033792735.1 Streptomyces sp. PA03-3a | reverse complement strand
GCGGACGACGTGCCGATCATCCCGCTGTGGCAGGGCAAGCAGTACGTCGTGTCCCGGGACAACATCAACGGCCTGGAATGGACCCTCGACCCCTCCACCGTCTTCCGTTTCTGGGAGATCCAGAAGGGCGCCTCGACCTCCTAGCCGGCCCCGACGCGACGCACCACGCCCCGGGACGCTACTGCGCCCCGGGGCGCACCAGTCCGCTCTCGTACGCGTACACCGCCGCCTGCACCCGGTCGCGCAGCGCCAGCTTCGTCAGCACATGACCCACATGGGTCTTCACCGTCGTCTCGCTCACGAACAGCTCCGCGGCGATCTCCGCGTTCGACATGCCGCGCGCCACCAGCTTCAGCACCTCGACCTCCCGGTCGGTCAGGGTGTGCAGCGCCTGCGGCACCGGCTCCTCGCCCGACGGCAACCGCCCCGCGTACTTGTCCAGCAGCCGCCGCGTGATGCTCGGCGCGAGCATCGCCTCACCGGCCGCGACCACCCGGATCGCCTGCACCAGCTCGTGCGCCGGGGCGTCCTTCAGCAGGAAGCCGCTCGCGCCCGCGCGCAGCGCCTCCACCACGTACTCGTCGAGATCGAAGGTGGTCAGCACCAGCACCTTCGCCGGACCGTCCCGTCCCGGCCCGGTGATCTGCCGGGTCGCCTCCACCCCGTCCATCCGCGGCATGCGGATGTCCATCAGCACCACATCGGGCTGCAGCACCCGCACCTGCTCCAGGGCCTGCTGGCCGTCCCCCGCCTCGCCGACCACCGCCAGGTCGCCCTCGGCCTCCAGGATCATCCGGAAGCCCGTGCGCAGCAGCGGCTGGTCGTCCACCAACAGGACGCGAATAGCCACAAGATCTCCTTCGCCCTCAGGACTCCCCATTCTTCCCCACGACGGGCAGCGGATACGGTGGGGGAGTCCCCCCGAAAGAGGGGCACACCGCCTGGTGGTCGCACCAGTCGCACAGCCGGCTCGGCCGCGGCCGCCAGTCACCCGACTCCGTGGCCCGCCTGATCGCCTCCCACAGCGCCTCCAGCTTCCGGCCCACCGCCCGCAGCTCACCCTCCGACGGGTCGTACGTCAGCACCTCGCCGCTGCCCAGGTAGACCAACTGCAGCCGGCGAGGCACCACCCCCCGCAGCCGCCACAGCACCAACGCGTAGAACTTCATCTGGAACAGCGCCTCGTCCGCGTACTCAGGCCGCGGCGCCTTGCCGGTCTTGTAGTCCACCACCCGCAGGTCACCCGAGGCCGCCGCGACGTCCAGACGGTCGATGTACCCGCGCAGCGTCAGCCCCGACTCCAGCTCCGTCTCCACGTACAGCTCACGCTCGGCCGGCTCCAGCCGCGTCGGATCCTCCAGCGAGAACCACCGCTCGACCAGCCGGGCCGCCTCCTCCAGCCACTGCGCCAGCCCCTGACCGTCCTCCGCGGCGAACAGCTCCGACAGCTCCGGGCGTTCCTCCAGCAGCCGCTGCCACTGCCCCGGCACCATCGCCCGCGCCCGGTCCGCCGTCCGCTCCGCCGCCGGCACGTCGAAGAGGCGCTCCAGCACCGCGTGCACCACCGTGCCCCGCGTCGCGGCCTGGCTCGGCTTCTCCGGCAGCTTGTCGATCACCCGCAGCCGGTACAGCAGCGGGCAGCGCATGAAGTCGGCCGCGCGCGACGGCGACAGGGACGACGGCGGCCTCGGAGGAACGGCTTCGGTGGTGGTGCCCATGGCAGGACCCTACGGGGTGGCGCCGACAGCCGGTGTCGGGTCCCCGCAACCGGGCAATACCATCGACGTCGGAGCGTCAGCGACACGAGGGGAACCAGTGAGCGAGAGCCAGCAGCCGCCGCCGGGCGGCGAGAGGACTCCCGGACCCGACGACGGGCCCGCCAAACGTCCCCCGGGACCCGGCGGCGGCATCCTCATGGGCCGCTTCTTCGGCGTGCCCGTCTACGTCGCGCCCAGCTGGTTCCTCGTCGCCGCCCTCATCACCTGGGTGTTCGGCGGACAGCTCGACCGCGTCCTGCCCGAGCTCGGCGGCGCCCGCTACCTCGTCTCGCTCTTCTTCGCGGTCGCCTTCTACGCCTCCGTGCTCGTCCACGAACTCGCCCACACCGTGGCCGCCCTCCGCTTCGAGCTCCCCGTACGCCGCATCCAGCTGCAGTTCTTCGGCGGCGTCTCCGAGATCGAGAAGGAGTCCGAGACCCCCGGCCGCGAATTCGTCCTCGCCTTCGTCGGCCCCCTGCTCTCCCTCGTCCTCGCCGGGGTCTTCTACCTCGGCATGTACGGCGTCGACCCCGACACCGTCCCAGGCGTCCTGCTCGCCGGACTCATGATCAGCAACCTGCTCGTGGCCGTCTTCAACCTCCTGCCCGGCCTCCCGCTCGACGGCGGCCGGATGCTCCGCGCCGTCATCTGGAAGATCAGCGGCAAGGCCATGACCGGCACCGTCGCCGCCGCCTGGACCGGCCGGGCCCTGGCCATCGCCGTCCTCGTCGGCCTGCCCCTGCTCTCGTACGCGGGCGGCATGAGCGACGGCGGCGACGGCGCCACCGGCTTCGACTCCCTCACCGACGCCCTGCTCGCGGCCATCCTCGCCGCCATCATCTGGACCGGCGCCGGCAACAGCCTGCGCATGGCGCGGCTGCGCGAGCACCTGCCCGAACTCCAGGCCCGTGCGCTCACCCGGCGCGCCCTGCCCGTCGCCTCCGACACCCCGCTGTCCGAGGCCCTGCGCCGCGCCAACGAGGCCGGCGCCCGCGCCCTCGTCGTCGTCGACGGCCAGGGCACCCCCACCGCCCTGGTCCGCGAGGCCGCCATCGTCGGCGTCCCCGAGCACCGCCGCCCCTGGGTCGCCGTCTCCGGCCTCGCCCAGGACCTCAAGCCCGGCATGAAGCTCTCCGCGGAACTCGCCGGCGAGGACCTCCTGGACACCCTGCGCGCCACCCCCGCCACCGAGTACCTCGTCGTCGAGAACTCCGGCGAGGTCTACGGCGTCCTGTCCACCGCCGACGTCGAGAAGGCCTTCCTCGCCGCCATGGCTCGTCCTTCCTAGGGGCTCGGTTCGCCTCCGGGGCGCTCCAGACGGTGTCGACGGTCGACCGTGCTCGGTCACTCGTTCCTCGCGACCTCCGCGCGCTCTCCACTTTCGACACCGTCCGTGCCCCTTCGGCTCACTCGCCGAGGCAGTACCTCCATGTGCTGCTCCGGAGCAACCCGCAGGGGCGCGGGCGGGTGCGCAAGGGTGCCCCCGGCGAGTGAGCCGAAGGGGCGCGCGCCTGTCGAAAGGGAGAGCGCGCGGAGGCTCCGAGGAACGAGGAGCCGAGCACGGTCGACCGTCGACAGGCGCAGAGGGCGCCCCAGAGGCGAACCGAGCCCCAAAGAGGAGGGCGCCCCGGAGGCGAACCGAGCCCCAAAGAGGAGGGCGCCCCGGAGGCGAACCGAGCCCCAAAAAAACACCGGTAGGCTTGTCCGCATGTCCGAACCGACCGGTGCCGCCCGCCGACGCGGGCCCTTCAAGGTCGGGGACCAGGTCCAGCTCACCGATCCCAAGGGACGCCACTACACGTTCACGCTCGAGGCCGGGAAGAACTTCCACACCCACAAGGGTTCCTTCCCCCACGACGAGCTGATCGGCGCCCCCGAGGGCAGTGTTGTCCGAACCACGGGAAACGTCGCCTACCTCGCGCTGCGCCCCCTGCTCCCCGACTACGTCCTGTCCATGCCCCGCGGCGCCGCCGTGGTCTACCCCAAGGACGCGGGGCAGATCCTGTCGATGGCCGACATCTTCCCCGGCGCACGCGTCGTGGAGGCAGGCGTCGGCTCCGGCTCGCTCAGCATGTTCCTGCTGCGCGCCGTCGGCGACCAGGGGATGCTGCACTCCTACGAGCGCCGCGCCGATTTCGCCGAGATCGCCACCCAGAACGTCGAACGGTACTTCGGCGGCCCGCACCCCGCGTGGCAGCTCACCGTCGGCGACCTGCAGGACAACCTCAGCGACACCGAGGTCGACCGGGTCATCCTCGACATGCTCGCCCCCTGGGAGTGCCTGGAGGCCGTCTCCAAGGCGCTGGTCCCCGGCGGCATCCTCTGCGCCTACGTGGCCACCACCACCCAGCTCGCCCGCACCGTCGAGGCGATCCGCGAGCACGGCACGTTCAACGAGCCGTCCGCCTGGGAGACGATGGTCCGCACCTGGCACATCGAGGGCCTGGCCGTGCGCCCCGACCACCGCATGATCGGGCACACCGGGTTCCTGCTCACCGCCCGCCGTCTCGCCGACGGCGTCGAGCCCCCCATGCGGCGCAGGCGCCCGGCGCCCGGCGCGTACGGCGAGGACTACACCGGCCCGGGCGGCGGCAAGCCGGCCACCGGCGGAGCGTAACCACCCGACCCCGAAGCGCCGTCGCCGGACCCCCGGCGGCGGCGCTTCGTCACACCCCGCGGACATCTCCCGAAACACGGGCCCCGGTCGTACCAACTGACTGTGACCTGTGGCACGATGCTGGCCACCCCGCTCGACCAACTCCACAGGAGACAGGCGCGTGCAGCCATCCGCAGGGCCGGCCCTCCCGCACACCCGAGCCCGCTCGGTGCACTGGATCACGACCGCCGCGGTGATCGCCGCCGTCATAGGCAGCGCCGCACTCGTGCAGCCCGCCGGCGCCTCCACGGGCAGGCCCGCCGCCGACGCCAAGGCCGCCGAGCCCGCGTCCGCCGCCGTCACGCCCCCGGACCCCGGCGCCGCCCACTTCCCCCTGGAATGCGCCGGCGCCCCCGTGGACGTCGTGGACCGGGCCTCGGCGGACCTCGACGGGGACGGCCGCCCCGAGACCGTCGCCGTCGCCCGCTGCCACTCCGGGACCGGCACCCCGCCCAGTGGCCTGTACGTGCTGTCGGCCGATCCGGCCGCCGGCGCCGCCCCCCGCATCGTCGAGACGCTCGTCGACCCCAAGGAGCAGCGCAGCTTCAAGGGGCTGCGCATCGACGGCAGTACCGTACGGGCCACCGTCCTCGGCTACTCCACCGACGACGTGCCCCGATGCTGCCCGGACCAGCAGCGCGACTACAGCTGGGAATGGCGGTCCGGCACCTACTACGAGATCCCCGGACCGCTCGCGAACAGCGTGTGACAGATCACTCCGCGTCGGGTCCGTACAGCTCTACACTGTCCGAAACCCGACGCACGTGAATACAGTCGCCAGGGCAGTCCCTGGCCGAATCCACCACATCGGTCAACAGCGGCAGCGGAACCGGGACGGTCGCCCCGGGTGCCTGACGGAGCTCGGCGTCCTCGCCCTTCACATAGGCGAGCCCGTCGATGTCCAGCTCGAAGACCTCGGGCGCGTACTGCACACAGATGCCGTCCCCGGTGCACAGGTCCTGATCGATCCAGACCTCAAGCGCCTCGACGACTTCGTTGCTCACCGGTACCTCGCCTGCCGTTCATCGTTCGGGAAGGGACAGCCCTTGACGGGCGTTGACCGAACCGACGATACAACCGGCCGCTTTCGGATGGTGATGGCTGGGTATCTCCCTGGCGGGAGGACGTGCGCAAGGGTGAAGATCGGACACACCCAGGACGTCTTTGTGATCTAGGGGTTTCAACCCCTACTGGCCCAGGTAGGGTCTGGAAGCGTCCAGCTCCCCTTGGAGGAGGTGAGGACCGTGGCGGCCCACGACGACGACATCAACCGTGGCGGCCGACCCGCTCGTGGATCGGAAGACCCCATGAGCCAGGTCGCCTTTCTTGAGCAGGAGATCGCCGTCCTGCGACGTAAGCTCGCCGACTCTCCGCGGCACACGAGGATTCTCGAGGAGCGGATCGTCGAGCTGCAGACCAACCTGGCAGGCGTGTCCGCTCAGAACGAGCGGCTGGCGAACACCCTCCGCGAGGCCCGCGACCAGATCGTGGCCCTCAAGGAGGAAGTGGACCGGCTCGCACAGCCCCCTGCCGGATTCGGTGTGTTCCTGCAGGCGAACGAGGACGGAACGGCGGACATCTTCACCGGCGGCCGCAAGCTGCGCGTGAACGTCAGCCCCTCCGTCGAGCTGGACGACCTCCGGCGCGGCCAGGAAGTCATGCTCAACGAGGCGCTCAACGTGGTCGAGGCCATGGAGTTCGAGCGCATCGGAGACATCGTCACCCTCAAGGAGATCCTCGAGGACGGCGAGCGGGCCCTGGTCATCGGGCACACGGACGAGGAGCGGGTGGTGCGGCTCGCCGAGCCGCTGCTGGACGGCACCCTCCGCGCCGGCGACGCGCTGCTGCTCGAACCGCGCTCCGGATACGTCTACGAACGGGTCCCCAAGAGCGAGGTCGAAGAGCTCGTCCTCGAAGAGGTCCCCGACATCGACTACCGCCAGATCGGCGGCCTCAGCAACCAGATCGAGCAGATCCGCGACGCCGTCGAACTGCCCTACCTGCACGCCGAGCTGTTCAAGGAGTACGAGCTCCGCCCGCCCAAGGGCGTGCTCCTCTACGGCCCCCCCGGCTGCGGCAAGACACTCATCGCCAAGGCCGTCGCCAACTCCCTTGCGAAGAAGGTCGCCGAGGTCACCGGGCAGCCCCAGGGCAAGAGCTACTTCCTGAACATCAAGGGCCCCGAGCTGCTCAACAAGTACGTCGGCGAGACCGAGCGGCAGATCCGCCTGGTCTTCCAGCGCGCCCGCGAGAAGGCCAGCGAGGGCACCCCCGTCATCGTCTTCTTCGACGAGATGGAGTCCCTCTTCCGCACCCGCGGCTCCGGCGTCAGCTCGGACGTGGAGAACACCATCGTCCCCCAGCTGCTCGCCGAGATCGACGGCGTCGAGGGCCTGGAGAACGTCATCGTCATCGGCGCCTCCAACCGCGAGGACATGATCGACCCCGCGATCCTGCGGCCCGGCCGCCTGGACGTGAAGATCAAGATCGAGCGGCCGGACGCCGAAGCGGCCAAGGACATCTTCTCCAAGTACCTCGTGACGACCCTCCCGCTGCACGGCGAGGACCTCTCCGAACACGGCGGGTCGCCCGGGGCCACCGTCGAGGCCATGATCCAGTCCGTGGTCGAGCGCATGTACTCCGAGTCCGAGGAGAACCGCTTCCTGGAGGTCACCTACGCCAACGGTGACAAGGAAGTCCTCTACTTCAAGGACTTCAACTCCGGCGCCATGATCCAGAACATCGTGGACCGGGCCAAGAAGATGGCGATCAAGGCCTTCCTCGACCACAACCAGCGCGGTCTGCGCGTCTCCCACCTGCTCGCCGCGTGCGTCGACGAGTTCAAGGAGAACGAGGACCTGCCCAACACCACCAACCCGGACGACTGGGCCCGCATCTCCGGCAAGAAGGGCGAGCGGATCGTGTTCATCCGCACCCTCGTCACCGGAAAGCAGGGTGCCGACACCGGTCGCTCCATCGACACCGTCGCCAACACGGGCCAATACCTGTAACACGCGACCACCCTCCGGCTGCGGGTGCCCACGCAGGGGCACCCGCAGCCGGAGCATTTCACCCGGCATCACCCAGGAAAGCGCGTAATGATCTCCCCACCACCGCCATCGCGTTCTAGGCTCAGCGGTACCGCACGAGGGCCGATCGCGAAGCGGTACTTGAGCGACCGGCCCAGCACGGGCCGCAGCCGGGCAAGGAGGGCCGCATGACCGTACGGCGAGTAATGGGCATCGAGACGGAGTACGGGATCTCCGTCCCGGGCCACCCGAACGCCAATGCCATGCTCACCTCGTCCCAGGTCGTCAACGCCTACGCGGCGGCGATGCACCGGGCGCGCCGCGCCCGCTGGGACTTCGAGGAGGAGAACCCACTGCGGGACGCCCGCGGCTTCGACCTCGCCCGCGAGGCCGCGGACACCAGCCAGCTCACCGACGAGGACATCGGCCTGGCCAATGTCATCCTCACCAACGGAGCCCGGCTCTACGTCGACCACGCCCACCCCGAGTACAGCGCCCCGGAGGTCACCAACCCCCGCGACGCCGTCCTGTGGGACAAGGCCGGCGAGCGCATCATGGCCGAGGCCGCCGAGCGCGCCGCCCAGCTCCCCGGCGCCCAGCCGATCCACCTGTACAAGAACAACACCGACAACAAGGGCGCGTCCTACGGCACCCACGAGAACTACCTGATGAAGCGGGAGACCCCCTTCTCGGACATCGTGCGCCACCTCACGCCCTTCTTCGTCTGCCGCCAGGTCGTCACCGGCGCCGGCCGCGTCGGAATCGGCCAGGACGGCCACGACCACGGCTTCCAGATCAGCCAGCGCGCCGACTACTTCGAGGTCGAGGTCGGACTCGAGACCACCCTCAAGCGCCCCATCATCAACACCCGCGACGAACCCCACGCCGACGCCGAGAAGTACCGCCGGCTGCACGTGATCATCGGCGACGCGAACCTGTCCGAGATCTCCACCTACCTCAAGCTCGGCACCACCGCCCTCGTGCTGTCGATGATCGAGGACGGCTTCATCAACGTCGACCTCGCCGTCGACCAGCCCGTACGCACCCTCCACCAGGTCAGCCACGACCCCACACTGCGACGCCTCGTCACGCTGCGCAGCGGCCGGACGCTGACCGCCGTCCAGCTCCAGATGGAGTACTGCGAGCTGGCCCGCAAGTACGTCGAGGACCGCTTCGGCACCGACGCCGACGACCAGACCAAGGACGTCCTCGGACGCTGGGAGGACGTGCTCAACCGCCTCGAGGGCGATCCCATGAGCCTCGCCGGCGAACTGGACTGGATCGCCAAGCGCGAGCTCCTCGAGGGCTACCGGCGCCGCGACTCCCTGGACTGGGACGCCGCCCGCCTCCATCTCGTCGACCTCCAGTACGCGGACGTACGCCCCGAGAAGGGCCTCTACAACCGCCTGGAGGCCCGTGGCCGCATCCAGCGGCTGGTGACCGAGGAGGAGGTGTCGCGGGCCATGAGCAAGCCCCCGGAGGACACCCGCGCCTACTTCCGCGGCCGCTGCCTGGAGCAGTACGCGGACGACGTCGCGGCGGCCTCCTGGGACTCCGTGATCTTCGACCTCCCCGGCAGGGACTCCCTGCAGCGCGTCCCGACGCTGGAGCCGCTGCGGGGCACCCGCAACCACGTCAAGGAGCTGCTGGACCGCTGCCGCACGGCCGAGGAGCTGGTGCGGATCCTGTCGGGCGGCTGAGCAGGGCTGAAATCCGTCCGAACCGGGAATCATCGGGGTGGCCCCCGGACGTTGGGCAATACCGGGGGCCGAAGTCAGACCCTCCTTGTAGGGTCTGATCTTGTAGGACATGGACACCGAGCGGGGTGAGGGACACATGGCTACCAAGGACACCGGCGGCGGGCAGCAGAAGGCCACGCGTTCGACCGAGGAGGTCGAGGAGACCGCGCAGGACGCGCAGGCCGCCTCCGACCTCAAGGAGCGGCAGGAGAAGCTGTCGGACGACGTGGACTCCGTGCTGGACGAGATCGATGACGTCCTCGAGGAGAACGCGGAGGATTTCGTGCGCTCGTTCGTTCAGAAGGGTGGACAGTAGTCCACATCCATGAACGAGGGGGGCGTGAAGCGGTGCTCTCGGTGTAAGAAGCTGCTGCCACGCGCGGCGTTCGCCAACAACTGGGCGTCACGCGACGGCCTCCAGGCCTACTGCCGGGAGTGCTGGGCCGAGTACCACCAGCAGAGGCAGCTGGCGAAGGGCAAGAACGTGCGGCCGCGAGTGCTTGTGCCCGCCGGGCACAAGCACTGCCGTCGTTGCGGGGAGACCAAGCCGCACAGCGAGTGGGACCGCAACAGCAGCGCGTCGGACGGTTTGTCGAGCCGGTGCAAGTCGTGCCGGGCGGTGGAGGGCCGAGCCGGCCACCTCAAGCGGAAGTACGGGATGACCGAGGCCGAGCGTGACGCCATGGTCGGTGAGCAGTTCGGTATCTGCTGCATTTGTCTGGACGCCCCGGCCGAACATGTGGATCACGACCACGGGACGGGTAGGGTCCGTGGCGTACTGTGCTTCAGCTGCAACGCCGCGCTGGGGCAGTTCAAGGATCGGCCCGACGTCATACGGCGGGCGGCCGCCTACGTGGAAGGAAACGTGTGGAAGCCAACACTCGTAGCACCGGGCGTCTACCAGCTGCCTTCCTGACGCCTGGCTCGTCCTCGTTCGTGGACTTCCTGGGGGCGCACGCGCCGGACATGCTCCCGGGCAATCGCACCCTGCCCGCCGTGAAGGGGGCCGTCGAGCTGCCGCACGGGACGACGATCGTGGCCGCGGCCTTCGCCGGCGGCGTGGTGCTCGCCGGTGACCGGCGGGCCACGATGGGCAACGTCATCGCGCAGCGGGACATCGAGAAGGTGTTCCCGGCCGACGAGTACTCGGCGGTCGGCATCGCGGGCACGGCGGGCCTGGCGGTGGAGATGGTCAAGCTGTTCCAGCTGGAGCTGGAGCACTACGAGAAGATCGAGGGCGCCACGCTCTCGCTGGAGGGCAAGGCGAACCGCCTGTCGACCATGATCCGGGGGAACCTGGGGATGGCGCTGCAGGGTCTGGCGGTGGTGCCGCTGTTCGCCGGTTACGACACGGACCGGGAGAAGGGGCGGATCTTCTCCTACGACGTGACGGGCGGTCGTTCCGAGGAGCACGGCTTCGCGGCGACGGGTTCGGGATCGGTGTTCGCGCGGGGTTCGATGAAGAAGCTGTACAAGCCGGATTTCACGGAGTCGCAGGCGACGACGCTGGTGGTCCAGGCGCTGTACGACGCGGCGGACGACGACTCGGCGACCGGTGGCCCGGATCTGGGGCGGCGGATCTATCCGATCGTCACGGTCATCACCGACGAGGGCTTCCGCAAGCTGACCGAGGCCGAGTCGTCGGAGATCGTCCGGGCCGTCCACGAGCGGCGGCTGGAGCTGCCGGACGGCCCGCGGGCCGAGCTGCTCTGACTGGTCGCCCGAGATGCACTCGCTACTGACAGAAAGGGACGGATAGCCGGTGTCGACGCCGTTCTATGTCTCACCCCAGCAGGCCATGGCCGACCGTGCCGAGTTCGCCCGCAAGGGCATCGCGCGCGGGCGCAGCGTCGTCGTGCTGCAGTACACCGACGGCATCGTCTTCATCGCCGAGAACCCGTCCCGCGCCCTGCACAAGGTCAGCGAGATCTACGACCGGATCGCGTTCGCGGCGGTGGGCAAGTACAACGAGTTCGAGAACCTGCGGATCGGCGGGGTGCGTTACGCCGATCTGCGGGGTTACACCTATGACCGGGACGACGTGACCGCGCGTGGTCTGGCGAACGTGTACGCGCAGACGCTGGGCACGATCTTCTCGAGTGTGGGGGAGAAGCCGTACGAGGTGGAGCTGATCGTCGCGGAGGTGGGTGCGGACTCCTCGGAGGACCAGATCTACCGGTTGCCGCACGACGGTTCGATCGTGGACGAGCACGGTGCGGTGGCGGTCGGTGGCAACTCCGACCAGATCGGCAGTTACCTGGATCAGCGGCACCGTGACGGTATGACGCTGGCGGAGGCGCTGAAGCTGGCGGTGGAGTCGCTGAGCCGGGACAGCAACGGCAGCGACCGGCAGCTGACGGCGGAGCAGTTGGAGGTCGCGGTGCTGGACCGTACGCGGCCGCAGCAGCGCAAGTTCAAGCGGATCCTGGGCCGGCAGTTGTCGCGGTTGCTGGAGGGGGAGGGGGCGGCGCCGTCGGTGGAGAAGGCGGAGAAGCCCGCTGCGCCGGCTGCTCCGGCCGAAGGGGACGACGATCTTCCGGAGCTCGACGAGGACGTGTGACGGGTTCGGGCCCGTGCCCGACGCCCCGGTCGCCTTTTCGGCGGCCGGGGCGTCGGTCGTTTCAGGGGTGGCGCGGTGGGGCTGTGGAGCCGCGTACGACGAGCCGGACGGGGAGTTCGGTGCCGGTGGCGGGGCGGTCGGCGAGGGTGTCGAGGAGTGCGGTCATGCCCTGGGCGCCGACGGCGTCGGCGGGGAGGGCGACGGTGGTGAGTTCGGGTTCGACGGCGGTGGCGAGGGCGGAGTCGTCGTAGCCGGTGACGGAGACGTCCTCGGGGACGCGCAGTCCGTGGCTGCGCAGTGCCTTGCAGGCGCCGACGGCGAGGACGTCGTCGTCGCAGATCAGGGCGGTGGGGGGTGGGCCGGGGCGGGCGAGGAGGCGTTCGGTGGCCCGGCGGGCGTCCTGGTAGGTGAGGGGGGAGCGTTCGGTGGGCGGTGTGGTGCCGAGGGTGCCGGTGAGGGAGTGGGCGCGTTCGCGGAAGGTCCAGGTGTCGATGTCGGCGGCGAGGTGGGCGATGCCGCCGGGGTGGTGGCCGAGGCCGAGGACGTGCCGGGTGATCTGGTGCATGCCGTCGGCGATGGCGAGGTTGACGGTGGCGGCGGGGCCGGGTTCCGCGGGGTCGGCGTCGAGCATGACGAGGGGGAGTCCGCCGTCGCCGATGGCGGCGAGGGCGTCGGCGGCCATGGAGGAGGCGATGACGCCGTCGAGGGCTGCGCGGGCGGAGCCGAAGGGGTCGCGGGCGGGGCCCACGCCTTCGGGGGAGGGGTAGAGGACGACGCCGAAGCCGTGGTCGTCGGCGACGCGGGCGGCGCCGGTGTAGACGCGGGCGAAGTACTCGTTGGTGAGGGTGGGTACGACCAGGAGCGCGGTGCGGGTGCGGCCGAGGCGGAGGTTGCGGGCGGCGAGGTTGGGCCGGTAGCCGAGGTCGCGGGCGGCGGTGCGGACGGTGTCGGCGGTGCGTTCGGAGACGCGGCCGCGCCATTTGTCGCCGAGGACGAGGGAGACGGTGGCTTGGGAGACGCCGGCGGCGCGTGCGACGTCGCGTGAGGTCGGGCGCGCTGTGTCGGTCACCGTGGGGCCTCTCTCGGGGGGTCGGGGGTGTGGGTGAGGGGTTGTGCGCTGGACCGGTGGACTGGGCTCATGGTACGTATGACCCACGGCGTTATACGTACAACCTCCGAAGGGGCGGGCATGGGGACCGGTTACGCGGACCTGTTGCGGGCCCGGCACGCGGTGCGGCTGCTGACCGGCACGCTGGTCGGCCGGCTGCCGAACGCGACGGCGGCCCTGGGCATCGTGCTGCTCACGCGGGCGCAGGGCGGCGACTTCGCCCTCGCGGGGGCGCTGTCGGCCGTCTACGGCCTCGCCAACGCCGTGGGGCAGCCGCTGCTGGGCCGGGCGGTGGACCGTCTGGGGCAGCCGAGGGTGATGTTCCCGGCGGCGGTGGCCTCGGCCGCGGGCATGGCCGTCTTCGCGCTCTGCGGGCCCGGCCCGCTGCCCCTGGCGTACGCCGCGATGCTCGTGGCGGGTTTCTTCACCCCGCCCCTGGAGGGCGGGCTGCGGGCGCTGTGGCCGGGGGTGCTGAAGCGGGAGGACCGCATCCATGCCGCCTACGCGCTGGACGCCGCCGCCCAGGAGGTCATGTTCGCCGTCGGGCCGCTGCTGGTGACGCTGCTGGTGGCGGCGTTCTCGGAGACGGCGGCGCTGCTGTGGATCGCGGCGGTCGGTGTGGCGGGGGCGCTGAGCGTGGTCACCTCGCCGCCGTCGCGGGCGTGGCGGACGCAGCCGCGCACCCCGGACTGGCTGGGGCCGCTGCGCGCGCCGGGGCTGCGGGCGCTGGTCGGTTCGTTCTTCTTCGTGGGGCTGGCGCTGGGCTCGATCGCGGTGGCGGCGGTGGCGTACGCGGACGGGCACGGGGGCGGGATGGTCTCCAGCTATGTGCTGTCGGGGATCGGCGCCGGGGCGCTGGCGGGCGGGGTGTTCTACGGCGCGCGGCAGTGGGCGGGGGTCCCCGAGCGGCGGCTGCGGGTGCTGGTGGCGGGGCTCGCCGTGGGGTACCTGCCGCTGGCGCTGGTGCCGGGTGTCCCGCTGATGTGCGGTCTGGCGGTGCTGGCGGGCCTGTTCCTGGCCCCCGCGCTGGCCTGCGCGTTCGTGGTGGTCGACCGGCACGCCCCGGTGGGCACGGTGACGGAGGCGTTCTCATGGATCGTCACCACGTTCGGGGTGGGCGCGGCGCTCGGCACGGCGGTCGCGGGACCGGCCGCGCAGTACGGCGGGGCCGCGGCGGCCTTCGGTGTGACGGGGGCCGGCGGGGTGGTGGCGCTGGCCGTGCTCCTGGCCTGTGGGCGATACCTCAAGCCCCCGGAGCCGGCAACCGGGACGGAAAAAGATCGAATCGCCGTGGTCGAACCCGGTTTGAGGTCCACGCATCAGGCGTAAGGTCTCTTCATGGACCGCCGCATTTTCGGGCTGGAGAACGAGTACGGCGTCACGTGCACGTTCAGGGGACAGCGGCGTCTGTCCCCGGACGAGGTGGCGCGGTACCTCTTCCGCCGTGTCGTGTCATGGGGTCGCAGCAGCAACGTCTTCCTTCGCAATGGCGCCCGTCTCTACCTCGACGTGGGTTCGCACCCGGAGTACGCCACTCCCGAGTGCGACGACGTGACGGAACTCGTCACCCACGACAAGGCGGGGGAGCGCATCCTCGAGGGCCTCCTGGTGGACGCCGAACGGCGCCTGCACGAGGAGGGCATCGCGGGTGACGTCTACCTCTTCAAGAACAACACCGACTCCGCGGGGAACTCCTACGGGTGCCACGAGAACTACCTCGTCGCCCGGCACGGTGAGTTCTCCCGCCTGGCGGACATCCTGATCCCCTTCCTGGTGACCCGGCAGTTGCTGTGCGGCGCGGGCAAGGTGCTGCAGACCCCGCGTGGCGCGGTCTACTGCGTCAGCCAGCGCGCGGAGCACATCTGGGAGGGCGTCAGCTCCGCCACCACCCGTTCCCGGCCCATCATCAACACCCGGGACGAGCCGCACGCGGACGCCGAGCGCTACCGGCGGCTGCACGTCATCGTGGGCGACTCCAACATGTCCGAGACGACCATGCTGCTGAAGGTCGGCGCGACCGACCTGGTGCTGCGCATGATCGAGGCGGGCACCGTGATGCGGGACCTGACGCTGGAGAACCCGATCCGGGCGATCCGCGAGGTGTCGCACGACATAACGGGCCAGCGCAAGGTCCGCCTCGCCTCGGGCCGGGAGGCCTCGGCCCTGGAGATCCAGGAGGAGTACTACTCCAAGGCGGTGGACTTCTGCGACCGGCGCGGCATCCGCAGCGGTGTCATCGAGCAGGTCCTCGAACTGTGGGGGCGGACCCTGGAGTCCATCTCCAGCGGTGACCTGGACAAGATCGGCACCGAGATCGACTGGGTGATGAAGTACCGCCTGATCGAGCGGTACCGGGCGCGCGACAACATCACGATGTCGCACCCGCGCATCGCGCAGATAGACCTCGCGTACCACGACATCCACCGCCGCCGCGGGTTGTACTACCTGCTGGAGAAGCGGGGTCAGGCCAAGCGGATCTGCAACGACCTGAAGATCTTCGAGGCCAAGTCCGTGCCGCCGCAGACGACGCGGGCACGGCTGCGCGGCGATTTCATCCGCCGCGCGCAGGAGCAGCGGCGCGACTTCACGGTCGACTGGGTGCACCTGAAGCTCAACGACCAGGCGCAGCGCACCGTGCTGTGCAAGGACCCCTTCCGGTCGGTGGACGACCGGGTGGAGAAGCTCATCGCCGGGATGTAGCGGCGGTGGCGTGGACGACGCGGGGCCCCGTATGTGTTCGTACGGGGCCCCGCCCACGCCGTAGAGTGGCGCGCACGCCAGACAACGCAAGATCGACCTGATGGGGATCCCCGTGCGCCGACGCTCTCTTCTCCTCGCCGTCCCTGCCGGACTGCTCACCCTCGCAGGGTGCGGTGACGACAAGTCCGGCAAGCCGGCGGCCAGCGCCAGCCCATCGGGTCCCGCGTCCTCCTCCGCGCCGGTGAAGATCGTGGACGGCCCCCTTCCGGACATCACCGCCGGCACGAAGTTCGGGGAGAAGCCGACGGTCGCCAAGGGTTCGGGCGCGCCGAGCAAGGACCTGGCCGTCAAGACGGTGATCCAGGGCAGCGGCACCACCGTCGCCGAGGGCGACTACCTCCAGGCGAACTACCTCGGCCAGGTCTGGGACACGGCCAAGGTCTTCGACAACTCCTGGGACCGGGGCGCGCCGGCGATCTTCCCGATCGGCGTCGGCCGGGTCATCCAGGGCTGGGACAAGGCCCTGGTGGGCAAGAAGGTCGGCGACCGGGTCGAGCTGGCGATCCCGCCGAACCTGGGCTACGGCGCGCAGGGCCAGCCGGACGCCGGCATCAAGGGCACCGACACGCTGGTGTTCGTCGTGGACGTGGTGGACACCTTCAACGGCAAGAGCTCCGCCAAGGGCAAGGCCGTCGCGCAGAACGACGCCAAGCTGCCCAAGGTCGGCACCAACACCGACGGCAAGGCGCCCTCCATCGAGGTGCCCAAGACGGCCGCGCCGACCAAGCTGGTCGCCAACTACGTGCTGGAGGGCGACGGCCGCCCCGTCAAGCCCACCGACACCCTGCTGCTGCAATACAAGGGCGTGGTGTGGGACGGCGGCAAGGAGTTCGACTCCAGCTACAAGAACGGCCAGTTGGCCCAGTTCCCGCTGCAGCAGCTGATCAAGGGCTGGCAGGAGGGCCTCGCGGGCAAGAAGGTCGGCAGCCGCGTGATGCTCGTGGTGCCGCCGGACCTCGGCTACGGCGACAAGGCGCAGCCGGGCATCCCGGCCAAGTCCACGCTGGTGTTCAGCCTCGACATCCTCGCGGTGATGTAAGACTAGACAGGTTGTCCGCACCTCTTTAGGAGCACGTACGTGAGCATCGAGAAGCCCGAGATCGACTTCCCCGGCGGCGAGCCGCCAGCCGAACTGGTGATCAGGGACATCTGGGAGGGCGAGGGCGCCGAGGCGAAGGCGGGTCAGAACGTCACCGTCCACTACGTCGGTGTCGCCTTCAGCACCGGCGAGGAGTTCGACGCCAGCTGGAACCGCAACTCGCCCTTCACCTTCCCGCTGGGCGGCGGCCGGGTCATCAAGGGCTGGGACCAGGGCGTGCAGGGGATGAAGGTCGGCGGTCGTCGTGAGCTGACCATCCCCGCGCACCTCGCCTACGGCAACCAGAGCCCGAGCCCGCTCATCAAGGCCGGCGAGACGCTGATCTTCGTGGTGGACCTGCTGTCCGTCTGACCGGTACGTCCGGCAGGACCACGCCCCGGAGCCCCCGCCGACCGGCATCGCCGGCCCGGCGGGGGCTCCGTCGTGCCCGGCGCGGAGCCGCAACGGTGCGGGCGGTCACCGGAACCGGCCTTCGCTTCAGGCCCGCGGCCCGGTCGCGATAGGGTCTCGAGGGAGAGCTGAAGAAGGAAGAAGGTTGCGTCGAGTGGCGATTGCCAAGGCCGAGCGGCTGATGAACCTGGCGCTGTGCCTGATGAACACCCGGCGCCCGGTCAGCAAGCGGGAGCTGCGGGCGTCCATCGAGGCGTACCACGAGATCGGCTCCGACGAGGCGTTCAACCGCATGTTCGAGCGGGACAAGGACGACCTGCGCGAGCTCGGCATGGTCATCGAGACGGTGGAGAGCCTCGACGGTGAGATCGGCTACCTCGCCCGCCGCGACCGGAACCGGCTCCCCGAGATCGCCCTGGACGCC
Source organism: Streptomyces sp. PA03-3a (assembly GCF_033792735.1). Lineage (NCBI taxonomy): Bacteria > Bacillati > Actinomycetota > Actinomycetes > Kitasatosporales > Streptomycetaceae > Streptomyces > Streptomyces sp. PA03-3a. The sequence continues at coordinate 4,197 of NZ_JARAVM010000068.1, read as the reverse complement.
GAGGAGGCCGCCGCGCTGAGCCTGGCCGCCAAGGTCTGGCAGCAGGCGCGCTTCGCCGAGGCGGCCAGCGGCGCCCTGCAGAAGCTGCGGGCCGCGGGCGTCCCCTTCCACGACGAGGGCGACGACGACGAGGGCGTACGGGAGCCGTCCGGGCACAGCGCCCTGGAGCCCCGCATCCCCACTCCCGAGCCGGCGTTCGAGCCGCTGATGGTCGCCACCCGCGAGCGCCGCCCCGTCGCCTTCGACTACCGCAAGGCCAACGCCGTGCGCCCCGAGCCCCGCCAGGTCGAGCCCTGGGCGCTGGAGTGCTGGCGCGGCCACTGGTACCTGGCCGGCTGGGACCGCGACCGGACGGCCGTGCGCGTCTTCCGGCTCTCCCGGATCACCGGCCGGGTCCGTACCCGCGGCGGCGCCTTCACCACCGAGGTGCCCGACCACGTCGACGTCCGCGCCACCGTCGCCAGCTGGGCCGGCGAGGGCGCGACCGCGACCGCGAGGATCCGGCTGCGCCGCGACTCCGGGTACCCGCTGCGGGCCCGCGCGGTGGAGACACTCCCGGTCGACGCCGACTGGGACGAGCTGGAGATCCCGTACGGGCACGGACTGGACGCCTGGCTGGTGGAGTTCGGCCCGGACGTGGTCGTTCTGGGGCCCGACGAGTTGCGGGCCGATGTCGTGGACCGGCTGCGCGCCGTCGCCAAGGGCTGAGCGGGGGAGTACGGAGAGATGGCCAACGCGATCGACCAGACGCGCCGGATGCTGTCCCTGGTCACCTATCTGCGGGAGCGCCCGGGCGCTCGCGTGAGCGACGTGGCGCGGGCGTTCGGGGTCACCGAGGCCGAGCTGATCGGCGACCTGAACGTGCTGCCGCTGTGCGGCACGAGCTTCCGGGGCGGCGACCTGCTCGACATCGACACCGACGGCGAGCGGATCTGGTGGCACAACGTGGACGACGTCGCGCAGCCGCTGCGGCTGGCCGCCGACGAGGCCGCCGCGCTGCTGGTCGCCGCCCGCGCCGTCGCCAACCTGCCCGGACTGCGCGAGAGCGACCGGCAGGCGCTGCTGCGCGCCACCGCCAAGATCGAGGGCGCGGCCGGTGAGGCCGCCGGAGCGTCCTCCCGGCTGTCGGTCACCTTCGAGTCGGAGGGCAGCGTCTTCGCCGACGTCGACCGCGCCATCGCCGAGCGGCGCCGCCTGTGGATCCGCTACTACTCGCCGTCCCGCGACGAGCTCACCGAGCGCGAGGTCGACCCGATCCGCCTGTTCGCGGTCGGCCACACCTACTTCGAGGGCTGGTGCTACCTGTCGGAGGACCGGCGCACCTTCCGGCTCGACCGGGTCGCCGAGATCCGGCTGCTGGACACGCCCAGCGACCCGCCGCGCATCGAGCCGCGCGACCTGTCGCAGGGGCTGGTGCAGCCGGCCGGCGACGACCCGGAGGTCGTGATCGAGGTCGGCCCCGGTGGCCGCTGGGTCGCCGAGTACTACCCGCACGACCTCGCCGAGGAACTCCCCGACGGCGGGCTCCGGATCACCCTGCGCACCCCCGACCCGGGATCGCTGCGCCGTCTCGCGCTGCGGCTCGGCCGCGACGGGCGCATCGTGTCCCCGGCCGGTCTCGCCGGCAGCGCCCGCGACGCCGCCGCCCAGGCCCTCGCGGCCTACGGCGAGTGAGGTGAGCGCCGGCATGGACGACCTCGACACGCTCGACACCCTCGGCACGGTCGGGCGCCTCGGCGACCCCGCCGCGACCCCGCCCGAGGTGATCTTCCGGGCCTCGTGCCCGGAGTGCCGCACCAGCTCCGAGCTGTCGGCCGACGCCCTGAGGCTGGCCATCGGCGGCAGCCACCGCACCACCTTCTACTCCTTCACCTGCCCCGACTGCGGCTCCTCCGTCCGCAAGCCGGCGGGCGACCGCATCGTGGAGCTCCTCACCGACGGCGGTGTCCGCACGATGCGGCTGCACACCGGCTGAGCCGCTACGCTCGGCTGCCATGTGGTGGCTCTACCTCTATGTCGGCCTCGCGACCGCCGGCCTGCTCGTGCTCGGTTTCCTCGCCGTTCGTGTGTACGCCGAGGTGCGCGGCCTCGCCCGGCAGGTGGGGCGCAGCAGCGACCGGCTGCTGCATGCCTCCGAGGACCTGCGCCGCGCCGCGGAGCCACTGGTCCGCGGCGCCGGCGACCTGTCCCGCTGACGACGGCCCCGCCGTCGCCGCCGTGCCGCCGAAGGGCGCCCGGAAACGCCGGGTAAGCGCTGTCCGGCGCACTCTCGTCCTTCCTCGTCCAGGAAGGTACGCTGCTGAGGTTGCCCCGGAAGAGCGCGGCGGGGTGGCAACGGCAAGGACGCCGGGGGATTGCCAGGCGTTTACCCCCGCACGTTACGATCGCTGGCAGAGCGGACACCGTGTCCACGGACCCGGGGCCCGCTGCTCAAGAACCCATGCCGCCTCGGTGAGAAGGTAAAGCTTATGTTCGGCAGGCTCGGCGCCCCTGAGATCATCCTCATCCTTGTCGTCGTTCTGCTGCTGTTCGGGGCCAAGCGTCTCCCCGACATGGCCCGCGGCCTTGGGAAGTCGATGCGCATCCTGAAGAGCGAGGCGAAGGCGATGAAGTCGGACGACTCCGCCGCCCCGCAGGCGGCCCCGGCCGACGCGCCCGCCGACGCCCAGGCCGCGCCGAGGACCATCCAGGCCGCGCCCGGTGACGTCAACAGCGCCCGCCCGGTCTCCGAGACCCAGCAGCCCCGCCAGACGCAGGGCTGACACGACGGCACAGGTACGGGCCGCCGGCGGGTACGCCGGCCACCGCGTGAGATGAGGACCTGGGTTGCTCAAGTCTGCCCGCGTTAAGCCGTCGAAGGACCCCGACGGGCGCATGCCGCTCGTGGAGCACCTGCGTGAGCTGCGCAACCGGCTCGCCAAGAGTGTGCTCGCGATCGTCGTGGTGGCGATCGTCGCCGCCTTCTACAGCCAGCAGCTCCTGGAGTTCCTGGCCTCCCCGGTGCCCAAGTGCGGCCCCGGGGTCGTCAGCAGCGGCGGCAACTGCGCCATCGTCACGTTCGACTCGCTGACGGCGCCGTTCGCCCTCACGATGCAGGTCTGCTTCATGGCAGGCGTCATCGGCGCCAGCCCGGTGTGGCTGTACCAGCTGTGGGCCTTCATCGCCCCCGGCCTGCACCGGCACGAGCGCAAGTACACCTACATGTTCGTGGGCGCGGCGCTCCCGCTGTTCCTAGGCGGCGCCCTCCTCGCCTACAAGATCATGCCGGTCAGCATCAAGGTGCTGATCAGCTTCACGCCCGAGGGCTCGTCCAACCTGCTGAAGCTGGACGGGGTGCTGGACTTCACCATCCGCATGGTGCTGGTCTTCGGCATCGCCTTCGAACTCCCGCTGCTCCTGGTCATGCTGAACCTGGTCGGCATGGTCAGCGGCCGCCGCATGGCGGGTTGGTGGCGCGGTGTGGTCATGGGCGTCTTCGTCTTCGGTGCCGTCGCGACGCCGACCACCGACCCGGTCAGCATGATCGCCCTATCCGGCCCGATCGTCGTCCTCTACTTCTGTGCGGTCGCCTTCTCACTGTTCAACGACCGGCGCCGGCGCTGGCGCAACCCCGACGCCGACCTCTCCGACGACGAGGCCTCCGAGCTGGACCTCACCCCGGAGGCGATCGGCCCCGGCGAGCGTGTCTCGGCCTCCGTTCCCGAGCAGCCGGGACCCGTCGAGGACGGACGCCGCTCCGGCGACTTCGACGACGCGACCTGACGCCGCGGAACCCCGAGGGGGCCCCGCCCGGACATCCGGACGCTGTTGGTAAATCCGTCCCGCTGGATCTCATCCAGCGGGACGGATTGCTGCGAAGGGTGAGACGTGGGTGTGGGCGAAGGGTCTTCCGGTGAGCCAGGCATCGATGCGGGCGAGGTTGATGGCGGCGCCGGTGAAGTGGTGTTGCAGCGTCTTGGCGAGGCCGCGGTAACGGGATCTGCGCAGGCCGAACGCTTGGACGCCTTGAGAGACGGTGCCCTCGACGCCGGCGCGGTGTCCGTAGCGGCGGCGCCAGTGGTCGGTGCCCTGCTCGATGCGAGACTGCTGCAGGATGTCGTGCTCGGCCTTCGGCCGCAGGGTCAGGTTTCGGCCACCCCTGGCGTCGGTGCAGGAGGTCCGCAGTTCGCAGGGGCCGCAGTGCCGTTCGGCGAAGCG
>NZ_JARAVM010000067.1:0-24660 GCF_033792735.1 Streptomyces sp. PA03-3a | reverse complement strand
GGACATGGGTATAATAGACAACGGCCCACCGCCCGCGGCCGTATTGCCTTCGCTTGCGAGGGCGTGGCGACCGGACGGCGCGGCCTCCAATAACCCGGCCGCCCGGCGCCGGCGCGGCACCCCCGCGGGCCAGCCGCCGTCGCCCGCGTCGGCGAGCAGCGCGGCCACCAGGCCGCGGACGGCCGCGCTCACCGGTCGCCCACTTCGGCGTGGGCGGTGCCGGCGAGCGTCCATTCCGCCTCGGTGTGCCAGCCGTCGCGGCCCCGGCGCTCCAGCAGCACATGGGCGTCGGCGGTCTCGCTGTTGCGGCACACGGCGGGGGAGCCGTCGGGGTCGGCGTAGTCGAGGGCGAGGGTGCGTTCGTCCGGCTGGTCGACCCGTACGGTGATCCGCCGCCCGCCCGCGCGGCCCCTCACGCTCCAGCGCGGCAGGCCGATGTCGGCGGTGAAGCGGCCGAGACCGGCGCGCCCCAGGGCCGGGCGCAGACCGCCGCGCGGCCAGTCGCGGCCGTCCTTGCGCAGCCGGAGGAAGACCAGCGGCGGCAGCCGGTCCAGGCCCGGGCGGGTGGAGACCGCGGCGACGACCTCCAGCACGTCGCCGTCGCCGAGGTCGGCGTGCAGCCACGCCCAGCGCCGGGCGTTGCCGTGGCCGTAGATGCGGGCCGAGGCCCCGGGCGCGGCGCGCAGGGCGAGTTCGGACGCGCCGTGGCGGACGGTGCCCGTGTACCGGGCGCGGGGCGACGGAACGATCTGCGCGGCGGGCAGCAGCGGGTGCCGCCACGACCAGCGCGGGAAGGTGTACAGCGGCCCCTCGCCGCCGGCGTCCTCGGTGAGGTCCCAGGAGAGCTCGCCCGCCGTGCCCCGCAGCCGGCCGGGCACGGCCTCGACCCCGTCCGCCGTGAAGCCCCCGGCGTCCTTCGCCGGAGCCCAGGGCAGCGGGCCGAAGCGGGCGTGCTCCACGGGGCCCTCGCCCTTCGGGGGGAAGACGGCGGCCCAGCCGTGGGTGAAGGCGGGGGAGCCGTCGGCGGGGGCGACGAGTTCGTGGTGGAACCACAGTCCGGTGCCCGTCGCCGGGTCGGTGGCCGTGGTGTACCAGACCTCGGTGCGGCCCGCGGTGCCGTCCCAGCGCGGCGCCCACTGCGCCCGGGGGTCGTCCCGGCGCGGGAAGCGGAAGCTCGCCAGGAAGGGCGCGAGCGAGGTCACCGTCCGGAAGCGCAGGGTGCCCGTGCCGGCCGGCTCCGGGCCGTCCCCGGCGGTGAGGGTGAAGGGCAGCGTGGTCATCGAGGCCAGCGGCCGTCGCGGGGTGACGGACTTCCAGCCCTCCAGCAGGCAGGGCCCGCCGTCGAGTTCGCACTCCAGCCGGTAGTGGATGCGCCGCCGGGCCAGCGGGGAGACCTCCAGCGTGCCGCTGACGGCGGTGTCGGCGCGGCCCGCGACGCGCAGGCGTCCGGTGACGAGGGCCGCGGTCGTGCGGTGCGGCAGCAGCAGGTCCTCGCTGCGTGCCGTCAACTCCAGCCGCACCGGCCGCTCGCGGTCCTCCCCGCGCAGCCGTACGGTGCCCGTCATGGTCTCGGCGAAGACCGTCCCCCGTGCCGCGCTCACCGCGACCTCAGCCCCTCGCGCATGATCTCCTCGGTCGCCGCCAGATACGCCTCCGCCGCCGCGCGGGCGGCCGCGCCGTCGCCCTCCTCCACCGCGGCGACCACCGGCGCCAGCCGCCCGTACGCCTCCTCCGCGTCCTGGAAGGGGCCCGCGAGGTGCCGGCGCATCGGCAGGTACGCGTTGAAGAGGGTGTTGGTGAGGAGCGCGTAGACACGGTTGCCGGTGGCGCGGGCCAGCGCCCGGTGCACCTCGGCGTCCGCGAGCTGCACCGCGTCCGGGTCCCCGGCCGTGCGTACGGCCTCCACCAGCTCCCGCAGCCGGGTCCGTGCGGCGTCGCCCGCCCGGTTCGCCGCGGCGCCGGCGATCAGGGCGCCCACCCCGCGCCGCACCTCGAAGATCTCGGAGAGCCAGCGGGCGTCGTGCCGGACGAGCATGGGGAGCAGGTCGGCGCCGCCGAGGCGCTCGTAGTCCCGCACCCGGGTCCCGACGCCGTGCCGCGTCTCCAGCAGTCCGGCCTGCACCAGCCGCCCGAAGGCGTGCTTGAGGGTGGTCCGGGTGACGCCGTACCCCTCGGCCAGTGTGCGTTCGGGCGGCAGCAGGCTCCCCGCGGGGTGTCGGCCGGTGAGGATCTCCTCGCGGATGCGGTCCTCCAGGACGTCCACGATCGACGTGCGCGGCAGCGCTTCCATCACACCTCCATGGTTCAGTGGATGAGCCACTCAACCAATGAGCCGACGCACCGTCAAGACCCGCTCCCACGGCGGCCGTCACCCGCCCGGACGCGCGGCACCCGCCGTCCGGTCGCCGCACCGCGGCGATCGGCTTACGTTCGCGATGACGTGCCCTCGCCCAACCCAACCCAGCCCAGCCCGGCCCCGCCCCGCTCGATCCCGTCCCGTCCCCACGGCCGAAGGACACCGACATGACGCACCCGTGCGCCCGCCCGCCCAGGTTCCGCAGCACCGTGCGGAGGGCCGTCGCGACGGTCCTCGCCGCCGCCGCGCTCCCCACGGCCCTGGCGTGCGGCGGGCCTGCGGACACCACCCGCTCCCCCGAGCGCCCGCGGTCGGCGACGTCCGCGCCGGCCTCGCCGGTGGCGCGGGCCGAGGAGCCGGGCCGGACGGCGGGCCCGTCCTCCGCCTCCCCCGCGTCCGCCTCCCCCGCACAGGCCTCCCCCAGCGGCTCGCCCGCCGGCGGGAACTTCCCGGCGCTCTCCGGCGAGGTCGTCAGAAAGCTCGACGGCGCGCTCGAGGACACCCTGAAGAGGACCGGAGTGCCCGGCGTGAGCGTCGGGTTGTGGGCCGCGGGCAAGGGCTCCTACGTGCGCGCACTCGGTGTGGCCGACCGGAAGTCGAAGGCGCGCATGTCGCCCGACCTCTACATGCGGATCGGGAGCGAGACCAAGACCTTCACCGTGACGGCGCTGCTGACCCTGGTCGACCAGCGGAAGGTCCGGCTCGACGACCCCGTCTCCCGCTACGTGGACGGCGTGCCCGGCGGCGACGGCATCACCCTGCGGCAACTCGCCGAGATGCGCAGCGGGCTCTACAACTACACCGACGACCCGAACTTCCAGAAGGCCCTCAAGGCGGACCCCGAGCGGGAGTTCGTCCCCGCCGAACTCCTCGCCTACGCCTTCCAGCACCCCTCGCCGTCCGGTCCGGGCTCGCGCTTCCAGTACTCCAACACCAACACCGTCCTGCTGGGCCTGGTGATCGAGAAGGCGAGCGGCCTGCCGTTCGGCGACTACCTGCAGCGCAATGTGCTCGATCCGGCCAAGCTCAAGCACACCGTCCTGCCCGCGGGACGCGCCTTCCCGAACCCGCACGCCCGCGGCTACACCCGCCAGACCAAGGACGGGAAGGAGGCCGACGCCACCAACTGGAACCCCTCCTGGGCCTGGGCGGCCGGCGCCATGATCTCCGACCAGCAGGATCTGCGGGCCTGGGCGCGCATCGTGGCCGACGGCACCCTGCTCGCCAAGGCGACGCAGGCGCAGCGCACGACCTTCCTCCCCACCTCGTACCCGGGCATCGGCTACGGCCTCGGCCTCTTCGACAACCACGGCTGGGTCGGGCACAACGGCTCGCTGCCCGGCTACCAGAGCACGGCCGTGTACCTGCCCGCCGCCAAGGCCACCATGGTCGTGCTGCTCAACACCGACACCGCCGTGGGCGGCAGCGAGCCCAGCAGCCTCTTCGCCGAGGCGATCACCAAGATCGTCACCCCGGACCACGTCTACGCGTTCCCGCCCACCAACGGCACCGGCACCAGCCCGAGCAGCAGCTGAGCGCCGGCCGCCCCGGCGGCGGGGAGGGGCTCAGCCCACCGTGAACGGCGGCCTGCGGTCCCGCCACGGGACGGCCTGCTCCAGCTGCGCGGCCACGCCCAGCAGCAGGTCCTCCCGGCCCTGGGCGGCGACCAGTTGCACCCCGACCGGCAGTCCCTCGCGGCTCTGGCCGAGCGGCAGGCTGACCGCCGGATGTCCCGAGACGTTGAAGGCCGCCGTGAACGGCCCGTACGCGAACAGCTCGCGCAGCCACGAGCGCACCGTGTGCCGGGGGTCGTCGTGGTCGAGGGTGCCGTGCGGCGCGGGGAGCGCGCCCAACGTCGGCGTGACGAGCAGGTCGTATCCGGCGAAGAAGCGCCCCGCCGCCCGGGTCACCCGGTGCTGCGCGTCCATCGCCGCCATCAGCCCGAGCGCCGTGCACGCCTCGGTCTCGGCGAGCACCGCCCGCGACACCGCCTCCAGCAGGGAGCGGTCCATGCGCGGCGCCGCCCGCAGCAGCGCGCCGCCACTGGCGAACGCGCCCAGCGCGGTGGCCTCCACGAGGTCATCCGCGTCCAGGCGCGGCGCGTCCTCGGTGACGTGGTGCCCGATCCACTCCAGCACCTTGCCCGCGTCGACGGTGACCGCGGCGACCTGCGGGTCCACGGGTGTGCCCGTCCACGCGGCGGTGGTCACGGCGATCCGCAGCCGCCCCGGGTCGGTGCGCACCACCCGCGCGTACGGCACCGGGGGCGCCGGGAGGGGGTACTTGTCGCCGTACGAGGGCCCGCTCACGGCGTCCAGCAGCGCCGCGGTGTCCCGTACCGTCCTGGTCACGGCGAACTCCACCTGCAGCCCGAACGCCGCCTCGCCCGCGAGCGGCCCGCACGGGGTGCGTCCCCGGCTCGGCTTGAGCCCGACCAGCCCGCAGCAGGAGGCCGGGATGCGGATCGAACCGCCCGCGTCGTTGGCGTGCGCGAGCGGCACGGCCCCCGCGGCGACCAGCGCGGCCGAGCCGCCGCTCGAACCGCCCACCCCACGCGCCGGGTCCCAGGGGCTGCGCGTCGGCCCGTACCGGACCGGCTCGGTGGCGAAGCTCAGCCCGAACTCCGGCGCGGTGCTCTGGCCGAGCGCCACCAGGCCGGCCTCCCGGAACCGGGCCATCAGATCGTGGTCGGCGTCCGCCACGGCACCGCGCAGCGCGCGGCTGCCCAGGGTGAAGGGCACCCCCCGCACGAACGGCCCGCCGTCCTTGACCACGAAGGGCACCCCGCCGAACGGCCCGCCCTCGCGGTACGCGGGAGCGGGGTCGAACAGCGGCAGCGTCAGCGCGTTGAGCTCGGCCCCCGCCGCCTCCAGCGCCCTGCGGGCGACGGCCTCCACCTCGCCCGCGCCGACCTCCCGGGAGCGGATCAGCTCCCGCAACCCGGTCGCGTCCAGCTCCGCGTACTCGTGCAGCTCCAGCGTTCCGCCCTCCCGCGCCCCGTTTCCCGCGCCCAGCGTGGCATGCCTGGCCCGCCCGTCACCACGACGTTCTGGCCGGTGGGACCGCGGGTCAGACGACCTTCCTGCGGACCAGCGCGCCCAGGACCAGCGCGCCGGGGACGAGGGGGAGCCACACCGTCACGATGCGGTAGCCGAGCACGGCCGAGGTGGCCGCGGCGAGCGAGGCGCCCGTGGCGACCAGGGCCACCACGAGAGCCGCGTCGACGGAGCCGACGCCACCGGGAGTGGGCAGTGCCGCCGCCGCGACGCTGGCCACCAGGTAGGCGAGGGCGACATGGGCGAACGGCACCGGGACGCCCAGGGACATCGTGACCGCGACGAGGCCGCCGGCCTGCAGGGCGGGGAAGGCGAGCGAGCCGCCCCACAGCGCGAGGGCCCTCGACGGCCGGGCGTGCAGCGTGCGCGCGTCGGTGAACGCCGTCGCCAGGAAGGTACGCGCCACCCGCCGCAGCCGCGGCACGGCGACAAGCGCGACCGTGACGACCGCGCAGACCCCGGCCGCCGCCCCCGCCGTCGGGCCGACCGGTACGGAGACGCCGTCCGGCAGCAGCCCGTCGAGCCGTAGCGCGTGCGGGAACACGGCGAGCAGCACCGCCAGCAGCGTCCCGCGGCCCACGCACTCGGCCAGGAAGTACAGCGCGATGGCCGCCGCCGACCGGGCGGGCGGCAGCCCGCACGCCCGCATGAAGCGCAGGTTGACCGCGCTCGCCCCGATGCCGGCGGGCAGCAGGTGGTTCGCGGTGCCCGCGGCGAACTGCGTCGCCAGCAGCCGTCCCGCCGGCAGCCGTTCCAGGACCGTGCCCTGTCGCATGAAAGACACCGCCACCCAGGCCAGTCCAGTCGCCGCGACGGCGGCCAGCAGCCAGCCGCGATCGGCGTCCAGCAGTCCGCGGCCCCCGTCGGCGATCAGCCGCCAGTGCCGGGCCACCCACCACCCGACCAGCGCGATCGGGGCCAGGCAGGCGATGCGGCGCAGGGTCGCGCCGCTCAGGAGGTGTGGAGTCGTCGTGGTGGTGATGCCCATGGTCCGGTCGCCCCCGCGCGTCGTGCGCCTGTCCGCAGGTGTGGTCGCTTCTTCATGCCCTGCCCGCGCGACCTGCGGGTGTCCTGCGGCTGACGTCGGGCCCGTCCCCGGATGGCGGAACGGCGTCACCGGCCCCCGTCCCCGGGCCCGGTGCCCGCCACCGGATGCCGGCGGACACTCACCACCGCGCCGCCGTACGGGGTTTGCGCGGTGCCTTCCGGGGCAGGCGATCCCCGTGCTTCGGAACGGAGGCACGCACGCGCGGGGCGCCCCGGCAGGGCCCCCTGAGCGCGGAGCGTGCCCTTCCGTACGGCACGCCCTGCGCGGCGCGGTTCCCGGACCCCGCAGGAAGGCGCAGGACGACCATGGCCGCCAGAAAGCCCCGCACCAGGCATCCGCACTCCCCGCCGCACCCGCCGCCGGGTGCCCGTACGCGTCCGCACGAGGACGCCCCGGACACCGCGGAGGCCCAGCGGCGGATCGCGGCCCTCCCCGAGGGACCGGAGAAGGAGGCCCTGCGCGAGCAGGTCGTCATCGCCTGGATCCCGATGTCCGAACGGCTCGCCCGCCGCTTCCGGCACCGCGGGGAATCCGCCGAGGACCTCCGGCAGGTCGCCGCGCTCGGCCTGGTGAAGGCCGTACGGCGCTACGACCCCGCACGCGGCAGCGCCTTCGAGAGCTTCGCCGTCCCCACCATCGTGGGTGAGGTCAAACGCCACTTCCGTGACCACATGTGGGGTGTGCACGTCCCTCGCAGGGTCCAGGAACTGCGCAGCCGGGTCCGTACCGTGCGCCACGAACTCCTCGGGACGCAGGGCCGCACCCCCACCGTCGCCGAGATCGCCGCGCGCGCCCGGATGAGCGAGGAGGACGTGCTGGCCGCCATGGAGGCCCTCGACAGCTTCGCCCCCGCCTCCCTGGACTTCGCCGCCCCCGGCGCGGAGGGCCGCACCTTCCTCGACACCCTGGGGTCCGAGGACCCCTGTCTGGACTTCGTCGTGGACCGCGTGGCCGTCGCTCCGCGGCTGCGCGAACTCCCCCCGCGTGAACGGAAGATCCTCTACCTGCGGTTCTTCCACGCCATGACGCAGACCCAGATAGCCGACCAGCTGGGCCTGTCCCAGATGCACGTCTCCCGGCTGATCACCCGCACCTGCCGCCGGCTTCGCGAGGAGGTCGAGGCGGCCGGGCGGACCGGGGACGCCGGGCCCGCACCAGGGCGTGGTGGACGTCCGCCGGCAGCTGCCGGCCCGCCGCACTCGCCACGAGCGCGGCCGCGACGTCGCGGAGCTTGACGTTGCCGTACTGGGAGGCCCGGACGAGGACCGCCCAGGCCGCGTCCCCGGGGCAGGGCGTCAGCGCCATCACCATGCCGACGGCCCGGTCGATGACGGCGCGGCTGTCCAGCGCGCGGCGCAACTGCTCGTTCTCCGCGCGCAGCCGTCCCACCTCGCTGTCCGCGTCGTCCTCGGGACCGGCCGTCAGGGGGACCATCGTCAGCACCTCCTGACGTCCGGGTGCCCCGAATGCGCGTTCCCATACGGGTGCCGGAGGTGACGGCCCGGCAGCCGGAGTCAGCCGCGCAGCGCGATCCCGGACGAGGGCGTGACGAGGGTGCCCATGTTGCGCTCCATCATCCGCAGCGCGGCGTCCGCGAGGTCCCGGTGGATGTGCGCGACGGCGTCCGGCGCGACGACGGTCAGCACATGGCGGATGTGCGCGTCGAGGGCGGAGTAGAGCACGCACTGCTCGGTGACCTGCCCACACAGCACCAGGCGGCCCACGCCCAACTGCCCCAGCAGGTACTCCAGCGGGGTCTGGAAGAAGATCGAGTGCCGGGCCTTCAGGACGAACAGCGAGTCCGCGTCGGGGCGTACGGGCTCCACCAGGTCGGCGTGCGGGCCGTCGAGGGCGATGTCGAGGAGTTCCTGGTGGTGCGAGCGCCAGCGGCCGAAGTTGTCGTTGACGTAGACGACGTCCACGCCCTCCTCCCGCGCGCGGGAGATCAGCCGCCGCACCCCGGGCAGCGCCGCGCGCACCGAGGGGAGCAGCAGTTCGGCGTCCTCGTGCTCATAGGTGTTGATCATGTCGATGACCACGAGCGCGGTGGCGTCGCCGGTGTCGTGCATGCCTGGACGTCCTCTGGTGGGGGAGGGGGCGCCGGGCAGCGTACGCCCGTGACCGGCGCGCGCCGCGGAACCCGCGCCGGTCACGGTGCCCACGTCAGGCGGGCGGCCGGTCCCGTCGGCGGGCGGCGCCAGGGACCCGTTGGGCCGCACGGGCGGCGCGCCGCGGCACGCGCGGCGTCGCGGACCCGGAGGCCGGGGCCCGGCTGATAGCTTCGCCAGCCTCGCGGGTCCGACCAGTGCCGTGTCCCGCGCGCCATTCTTCTCGGGGACGGAGACCTGGGTGACGGAACCGGTGGAAGACCAGGACAACGGGCACGGGACCGCCGTGACCCCGCCGGCGGCCCTCGACCGCCGGGGCTTCGTCAAGTCGGCCGCGCTGGCCGCCGTCAGCCCCGCTGTCCTCGGCACCGCCGCCCAGGCGGCTCCGCTCGCACCGTCGTTGCAGGCGGCGGCAGCCGCGGCCGCGACCGCCGCGGCCCCCGGGGCGGCCCCCGGCGTCGCGGTGGCCGCCGTCCACGGCCTGGTCGCCCGTCTGCTGGCCGTCCCCGCGCCGTCCCGCGGTACCGACTGGCTGCGGCAGGCCCTGCAGGTGGCCGTGGAGCTGGAACTCGCCACCATCCCGCCGTACCTGTGCGCCTGGTGGTCGGTGCGGGACCGGTCGGACACGGTGGCCACCCTGATCCGCGGCATCGTCACCGACGAGATGTTCCACATGGGCCTGGCCTGCAACATGCTCGTCGCCGTGGGCGGACGGCCGCGGATCGCCGCCGTCAGCCCCGACTACCCCTGCCCGCTGCCCGGCGGCGTGCGCAGCGAGCTGACGGTGCACCTCTCCGGCCTGACCCGCGCGTACGTGCGGGACGTCCTCATGGCCATCGAGACCCCGGAGTCCTCGCTCCCCGAGCCGTCCGCGGGACCGCCGACCATCGGCGACTTCTACAACGGGGTCGTCACCGCCTTCCTCGACCACCGCCCCGAACTCAGCGTCCGCGGCCAGATGGGCCAGCGCATCGGCCCCGACGAACTGCGGCCGATGCGCACGCTGGACGACGTCGTCGCCGCCGTGGAGATCATCAAGGAGCAGGGCGAGGGCACCTCGGACTCCCCCGAGGCGCCGACCGGCGATGCCACCGGGGGCCATCGCGACGTGGCCCACTACTACGCCTTCGCCGAGATCTACCACGGCCGCGCCCTGCAGGAGACCGACGGCCTGTGGGAGTTCAGCGGCCCGCCCGTCCCCTTCCCGGACGTCCACCCCATGGGTGTGGTCCCCAAGGGCGGCTGGCCCCACCCGCCCCGCGAGGCGGCGACCCTGCTGCGCCGCTTCGACACCGTCTACGGTGAGCTGCTGCGCGACCTGGAGGCCGCCTGGCAGTCCGGGGACCACGGTGCGCTCAACCGTGCGATCAGGACGATGGAACAGCTGGAGGAGCCCGCCCTCGCCCTCATGGAGATCCCGCTGGGCGACGGGCGCCACACCTACGGCCCCCAGTTCCGGCCCTTCTTCCCGGGAGCCGGACAGCCGCCGGCCGCCGCGGGCGGCGGCACCCCTCCGGGACGCCGGCCGTAGCGACCCCCACCGCGGTCAGGGGCCGCCCGGCCGCCCGGATGTGCCGGCGCCGGGCCGCCCACGCACAGGGGACGGCGGCGCCGTCCGCACCTTCTCGGCGCCAGGCGTGGGCTGACGCCGCCGGCCGGGACCCCGGCCCCCGCGAGGGCCCGGGTCCCGGCCGCTACGCGTCCCGGAACTCGTGCACGACCTCGATCCGGCCCACGATGTGCCGGTTGAATGCGGGCAGTTCCTCCGCGGGCACCCACAGTTCGAGGATCGTCCGGCCGCCCACCTGGCGCACCGGGTAGCGGGCGGCGAACCCGGCCTCGACCTCGAAGCGCGTCACATAACCGGCACCAGAGGCGGGGACGTTCCAGTCGCGGGCGATGCGGATCGCGTAGTCCTCGTCGAGCACCGGGTAGAAGATCGGCTGCTCGGGCAGCCGCGGCGGCCACTCCCGCCACCCCGAGGCCTCGACCAGGGCCAGCTCCTCCGGCCCCGTGGGGCGCCACAGCGTCATCGTGTCCGTCATCGTCCGTCCTCCCGCCCGGAACACCCGGATCGCCCGGTCGGCCCGGTCGGCCCGGTCCGGCCGTCCACCGTACGGGCCGCCGCCTTCCCGGCCCACCGGATTACGGCCCCGCATAGGATCGGAGGTACGGCGTCGCGTGCCGGTCACCGGCCGGGTGAGGCATGGAGGCGCCCGTGAGAATGCCTTACGGAGGCATCCCACTGTGTCAGTCGAGTTGAACCACACCATCGTCCACTCCCGGGACAACCGCGAATCCGCCGACTTCCTCGCGCACATCCTCGGCCTGCGGGCCGGCGAGGCATGGGGCCCGTTCGTCCCCCTCCAGCTGAGCAACGGCGTCACGCTCGACTTCGCCACCGTCCCGGCGGAGACGATCGTCATGCAGCACTACGCCTTCCTCGTCCCCGAGTCCGCGTTCGACGGCATCCTGAGCAGGATCCGGGAGGCCGGCCTCACCTACTGGGCCGATCCGCACGGCAAGCGGCCCGGGGAGATCAACCACAACGACGGCGGCCGCGGCGTCTACTTCATGGACCCGGCGGGCCATGGCATGGAAGTCATCACCCGTCCCTACGGGAGTGGCGGCGGCACCACCGGCGAGAGCTGAGAGGGAAGCGGGGAGGGATCGCAAGATTCCTCCCTGCACCCGATCTTGATGGAGCATCAGATTCGCCCTTACCCTGCCGACAGCGCGCCTCGCGCCCGTCGAGGGGAGTGGTCGTCATGGCCGAGAACCCGTCCGGTACACCGTCCGACGACGAGATGCTCCAGGCCCTGGCACGGCACCTGTCCGGAGCCGGCGGCGCCGTCCGCCTCGACTCCTCCGCCGGTGCGGACCTCTCCTGGCACTCCGTGCTCGACTGCCGCATCCGCCGCACCACGGAGACCCGCAAGGAGAGCGCCAGGACCGAGAAGGGCCGCAAGGACCTCTCCGCACTCCCCACTTACTCCCACCTCGCCGGCTACCGTCCCGGCCCGCCCGCGGAGCACGGTTCCGTGCACCGGATCGAGCTCGTACGCGAGGGATCCGTACGCCACAACACCTGTGAATGCGGCAACGGCGAATGGGCCTGCAAGCGGTGCGAGGGCCGCGGCCGGCTCCCCTGCGACCCGACGACGGCCTGCCCCGACTGCCGGGGACTGGAGTCCTGCGCCGAATGCGACGGCACCGGCAAACCGCGGCCGCGTGCCAAGGACCGCGACCGCGCCGCGCCGGCGACCGCGTCCCGCGCCGTCCCCAGGCGCGTCCGCTGCGCCAAGTGCCGGCGCCCCGGCGCCGCGTGCCCCACCTGTGCCGGGCGGGGCCGCACGCAGTGCTCGCAGTGCACGGGGACGGGACTCGTCGACTGCCCCAAGTGCACGGGTGGCGGCACCGTCGCGCACGACGCGTGCGGGGGGAGCGGGGTCGTCACCACCTGGGTCGGCGCAGTCATCGAGCAGCGCAGCCGCGAGGAACTGGTGCGGCGCCCCCTGAAACGGCCGCCGTTCCCGGTCCGCCGGCGGACCGCCCGGCTGGGCCGGTGGCGCAAGGCCGTACTGACCGGCGACGAGGCCCTGCCCGGCGACCTCGACGCCACGCACGCCGAGGCGCTCGTCCCGCACCTCGTCCCCGCGGGCGAGGTCCACCGCAGGATCGTGCTGCGTCACTTGCCCCTCGCCCGCATCACCGTCCCCACCGACCCCGACCGCGTCTTCTACGCCTTCCCCGGGAGCGACGGCATCGAGGTGCTCGGGCTGCCCTCCAGCCGCCGGGTCGCCCGCGGTCTCGCGATCGCCGCTGCCGCCCTGGTCGTGGCCGTGCTGCTGCTGAGCCTCCTGGGGTAGCCGGGCGGGCACGACGAGGGCCCCGGCCTCGTCGGAGGCCGGGGCCCTCGTGCCGCCCGGGGGCGGAACGCGAAGCGCGGTGGATCAGGCCGTCACGGGCTCGCCGCCGATCTGGCAGGCCTGGCAGGGCGGTCGGCCGCAGGTGCACTGGGTGATCGCCTCGAGTACACCGCGGTCGTGGTAGAGACACTCGTCGCGGCAGGTGTGGCGGGGGATGAACCCGGCCTGGATCTCGCCGGGCCAGGGCTCGTGGCCCTCGCGGCAGCGGGCGAAGCGCTCCGGGTCGGTCGCGTGCAGCTCGTGCATCGCGGAGCGGGCCTCGTCCTCCAGCTTCCGTACCCGGGTCACCATGGCCTTGAGCTCGGCGGCCAGGCCCTCGAAGCGCTCGGCGCCGGTCCGTACGTGGGCGGCCCGCAGGGCCATGGCTGCGTTGCCCAGGAACCTGCCGGCGTCCTGGAGGTCGGTGACGTGGTGCATCTGAAGGCCGTTCACGCCACGGACCCATACGGCGTCCATGCTCACTTCTCCACCTCTCCGGCGTTCGCCCTGTTCCGCGCGAAGCGTCGTGTGCCGTCCGATGAGCGCGGCGCCATTGCCACCGCATTACGGAAAAGGCCGATGTATATGAACGCTAAATCCGCGAGTGGTGTCCGTCCAGGAAAAGCACAGTGAACCGCCTCACAGCGGGCATACCGCCCGGGCCGCGCACCGCGGGTCCAGGACCTGTGGACCTGTGTCCAGGACGTACGTCCCGGACCTGTGTCCCGGTCTGCCCCGCTGTCGGCACGGGCCGGGCAGGCGGGCGGCGGAGGGCTCCGGCCGTCCCCGGGGGGCCGGAATGCGGTCGCGCCCGCGAGGGTGTATATCCGGCGACCGGTTCGCTGCGGAAAGGGAATCGAATGGGATCCGGTGTTTCCGGGAGTGCCGGAAAGGGAACTCCGGAACTCCCTTCCGGCATGCCCCGGGCGCCTTCCGCCGACCTTGACAACTGTCTTGCGGTGGCGTCTCCTTGATAGAGAGATTGTTCCCCCGGCGTGCGTTCGACTTGGTGTGCCGCAGACGTCGAGGTTGACGCGGGTGCGCCGATGACCGGAGGCAACTTCATGGCGACCTATGAATACCTTTGCAGCGACTGCGGGCCTTTCGACGTAAGGCTGGCGATAGGTTCCGCACCCGCGACGCACGGCTGCCCCGCCTGCGCGGGCGAGGCCCGGCGGGTGTTCTCCTCGCCGTCCCTCGCCGTCACGCCGCACGGGCTCACCGCCTCCCGCGAACGGGAGGAGAAGTCCCGTGAGGCGCCGGACGTGGTGTCCGCCCCGCCGCCGCGCGAGCGGCCGGCGCCGCGGCCCCATCCGGCGCTGTCCCGGCTGCCCAGGCCCTAGCGCGAGGGCGGTGATCGGCTGGTCGGAGCTGCTCAGGGGGGTCAGTGCCGGAGCGCGGACGCCGCTCCCGCCGAAGCGGGAACCGGTGGCGCGCCGACGGCAATCCGTCCCCACGCGGACTTAGGAGGTGCGTCCCCGTGGCGAACGTGGGACTGCTCTTCGTCGGTGCGGTGCTGTTCATGAACGGCCTGCTGCTGCTGCAGAAGGTCGACCCCAAGTCGGCGGCGGTGTTCAACCTCTTCGTGGGTGCGCTGCAGGTGCTGACCCCGACGTACCTCATCTTCACGGCGGGCAACGACCAGGACAAGATCCTGGCGGCGTCCGGGCTTTACCTCTTCGGATTCACCTACCTCTACGTGGGTATCGTCCTCCTCGCGGACATCGACAATATCTGCGTCGGCTGGTACTCCCTGTTCGTGGCGATTGTCGCCCTCGGGTACTCGTTCGTGAATTTCCATCTGTTCAAGGACTACCCGTTCGGCGTCATCTGGCTGTACTGGGCGTTCCTGTGGGGTCTGTTCTTCCTCGTGCTGGGTCTCAGAAAAACGGAGCTCAGCACCTATGTCGGCTGGGTGACGGCGATCGAGGGCTGGGTCACCGGCGTGATCCCCGCGGCGCTGCTGCTGTCCGGCTACTGGAAGCACACCACGGAGATCGCCATAGCCCTGGGTGTCTTCGGCGTGGTCGTGTTCGCGGCGCTGTGGCCGCTCACCAGGAAATCGCGGGAACAGGCGCGGGCCACCGCGTCGTCCGGGTCGCCGGGTTAGGCGCCGTGCGCCGGCCCGGCACGGGCCGGCCGCTGTGCCGGCGGCGCGGGACCACCGTCCTGACCGGATCAGAAAAGAGAGGCTGTCATGCCCGAAGTAGTTTTCAGCGTGGATCAGACCAAGTCGATGCGCGATCAGGACATCCCAGGACACAACAGGTGGCACCCTGACATACCCGTCGCCGCCATGGTGAAGCCCGGAGCCGAGTTCCGGATGGAGTGCCGGGACTGGACCGACTGCCAGGTCGGCAACAACGACTCCGCCAACGACGTCCGCGACATCGACCTCACCATCCCCCACATGCTCAGCGGCCCGATCGGCGTGGAGGGCGCGGAGCCCGGCGACCTGCTGGTCGTCGACATCCTCGACCTCGGCCCCGTACCCCAGCAGACCGGGGACTCCGCAGGCCAGGGCTGGGGCTACACCGGCATCTTCGCCAAGGCCAACGGCGGAGGCTTCCTGACCGACTACTTCCCCGACGCCTACAAGGCGGTCTGGGACTTCCACGGTCAGCAGGCGGTCTCCCGGCACCTGCCCGGGATCCGCTTCACCGGCATCACCCACCCGGGACTGTTCGGGACCGCCCCCTCCGCCGAGCTGCTGGGCCGGTGGAACGCGCGGGAGAAGGCGCTCATCGACACGGACCCCGAGCGCGTCCCGCCGCTGGCCGTCCCGCCGGACCCCTCCCACGCGCTCGCCGGCACGGCCACCGGGGACCTCGCCACGCGCATCTGCGCGGAGGGCGCCCGCACGGTGCCGGCCCGTGAGAACGGAGGCAACCACGACATCAAGAACTTCACGCGCGGCTCCCGGGTCTTCTACCCGGTGCTCGTGAAGGACGCCAAGCTCTCCGGCGGCGACCTGCACTTCAGTCAGGGGGACGGGGAGATCACCTTCTGCGGCGCCATCGAGATGGGCGGGTTCATCGACTTCCACGTCGACCTGATCAAGGGCGGTATGGAGAAGTACGGCATCTCGACCAACCCGGTGTTCATGCCCGGCAACGTGGAGCCGCGCTACTCGGACTTCCTCACCTTCATCGGGATCTCCGTCGACCACGACACGGACACCAACTACTACCTCGACGCGACGCTCGCCTACCGCCGCGCGTGCCTCAACGCCGTCGAGTACTTCAAGAAGTTCGGCTACAGCGGCGAGCAGGCCTACCTGCTGCTCGGCTCGTCCCCCATAGAGGGACGCATCAGCGGCATCGTCGACATCCCCAACGCGTGCTGCTCCCTGTACGTGCCGACCGCCATGTTCGACTTCGACGTGCGGCCGTCGGCCGCCGGACCGACGCGTGCCGACCGCGGCCGGGCCGCGCTGACCTCCTGACCGCCCCGCGCACCCGGGTCCCGGTCCTCCTCGGGCCGGGACCCGTCCGCGGCCGCACACCGCCGCGGGATCAGGAGCGGTAGAGCGACTGGAGCCTGACCACCTCGCCGTTCGGGTCGAAGCTGACGTCGTAGCCCTGCCACCCGCGCTCCGGGGCGGGCAGGGCCCACCACCGGGTGATGAACTGCGCCTGGGAGTAGGTGTGGGGGGCGGAGTCGTCGCCCAGCGGGACCGACAGCAGGACCCGGCCCTCCGGGGCCATGCGCACCGTCGTGTACGGCCCCTTGCCGGGGATGATGTCCCACCCCTCGATCGGTCCCGTGATGGGCTCCTTGCGGGCGGAGCGCACCGACAGGTACGTGCGCCCGTCCCTGATCCACGCGTTCTGGATCTGCACGAACTGCTTGCCGCCCGCCCAGCGCGCGGGGGCCTGCGGCGACGGCGCGTCCGACGGGCCGTCCGGCGACGGAGCGTGGGAGGAGTGCGGGGAGGAGGGCGCGTCGGAGTGCTCCACCGAGGGCGGCGCCGAGGGCGAGGCGGGGGCCGAAGCCGGCGCCGTGGCGCGGGATGAGGCGGCCGCGTCGGTACGGCCGGTGTCACCGTCGTCCTTGCCCGCCCCGGAACAGGCGCCGAGGGCGAGGGCGGTGACGGTGGTGAGGGCGAGGCCGGCGAGCCGGGCGGCGGCGCGGTGGCGCGGGGAGGGCGAGGCGAACACGGTGAGTCCCATCGGGTCGGGTGCGGGCGGCGTGCACAGGCTCTACGCACCGGGCCGCCACGCGGGTTACACCGGGAATGTCATGGACCGGTAACAACTACCCGCCGCGCTAACCGGCTTCCCGCAGGGACGCGACCCGCCCCTCGTCGTCGTAGTCGATCTCGAACGTCCACCGCGGTCCGCCGGCCAGCCGGCCGACCAGCCCGCCCAGTTCGCGGTCCTCGGGACGGCCGCCCGACAGCCGGAGCGTCTCGACCGGCGTCGTGCGGGGCAGGGTCAGCGTGTGCACCACGCCCGTGGGCACCGGAGCGCCGCCCGCGACCGCCCGGAGCTGCCGCACGGTGATCCGCACGCTGCCGCCCTGGGCCACCGCGTCGTGGACGTACCCGAGTTCGCCGGCGTACTCCTCGCCCGGCGCGGGGGTCGGGGGGACGAAGCGGGAGGGCGGCGGCGACGGCGTGGCCGCCCCCGGCTCCGGCACCCGGGCGGTCCCGGCCAGCGCGATGCCCCCTCCCAGCAGCGCGCAGGCGAACACCGCCACGACGGACGCCCGCACCGTACGGGCGCGGCGGCGGCGCTGGTCGCCGCGGGCCCGCACCTGGTGCGCGGCCACCGGAGCGGCCCGCCCCCGGCCGGACTCGGCGAGTTCGCCCAGGAGTCTGCCCAGTTCGGTCCCGTCAGCCATGCCTGCCCCCCGGAAGCCGGTCCGCGCCGGGGTCCAGTTCCGTGTGCGCCAGCAGCTGCGCGAGCGTCGCCCGCCCGCGGCTGAGGTGCACCTTGACGGTGCCGACGGGGGAGCCGGTCTCGGCCGCCACCCGGTCCACCGGAAGATCGCACAGATGGTGCAGGACCACGGCCCGCCGCTGCGCCTCCGGAAGCTGCCGCAGGGCCTCGACGAGCACCACATGGTGCGGTTCCGGCGGCGGCACGACCGGGGGCGGCCCCTGCCGGCGGGCCAGCGTCAGCGCGGTGCGCACGCGCCGCCACCGGCTCACGGCCAGGCGCCACGCCACGGTGCGCACCCAGGCCTCGGGCGCGCCGTGCAGGTCGAGTTCGGCCCGGTGCTCCCAGGCCCGGGCGAACGCCTCCTGCACCACGTCCTGCGACTCCGCGAGATCGCCCGTCATCGCGTAGAGCTGGCCGACGAGGCGGCCGACACTCGCACCGTAGAACGCGTCGAACTCACGCTCCCCCATCACGTGCCCCGAAGGCTCCCCGGGCAGTCCCATACCTCATCCCCCGCCGGACGCCCTGCGTCCCGGCCCGTCCCGGCACACACGTGGTCGACCTCGCGGGGCCATTCTGTTGCCCGGGGCGACGGTGCTCAAGCGCCGCCGGTCACGGCGCCTTCACGGCGGACCCGGTGCCCGCGGTGTGACGGTCCACGTTGATCGTCAGCCGGCGCAGCAGGTCCTGGGCGGCCGCGATCTCCTCCCGGGTCAGCCCGATGGCGTCCCCGATCGCCAGGGGGACGGTGCGGATCCGCTCCCGCAGCGCGGTCCCCTCCGGGGTCAGCGCCACCTCCACCACCCGCTCGTCGTCCGCCCGGCGCCGCCGCTCGAGCAGGCCGTTCGCCTCCAGGCGCTTGATCAGCGGTGTGAGCGTCCCGTAGTCCAGGTGCAGTGCGGCCACCAGGTCCTTGACGGTCACGGTGCGGTGCTCCCAGAGCACGACCATGACCAGGTACTGGGGGTAGGTCAGGCCCACCGCGTCCAGCAGGGGCCGGTAGACGCCGGTGACCGCGCGCGAGGCCGCGTACAGCGTGAAGCAGAAGTGGTCGTCCAGCAGCAGCGAGGGCTCCGCGGGGTCGCCGTTCCCGGGTGCGCGGGTGTCGTCGTTCACGATTCCCTCCCCTTCCTTGGTCGTCGGCCGGTTCTCAGGCGGCCATTGTCGCATCTCCCGCGCGAGCTATGCACTCGTACACGATTGACTTGCGCACAACTTAAGCGGACGCTAGATTTCTCGTCATCGGCCGGAGCGGACGCCCCGGGACCGACCCCCTGTCCGGCGCGCCTGCCGGGCGCCGTACGCCAAGGAGCCACCGTGAACCTCAAGACCGTCTTCCGCCCCACCCGCAAGAGCGTCGCCGTCCTGGGCGCCGCGGCCGGCGTAGCGGCGCTCACTCTGACGGCCACGGCCCCGGCCAGCGCCGCCAAGGCCGCGCACCGCCCGCAGGAGAAGAAGCCCACGGTCGTCCTGGTGCACGGCGCATTCGCGGACTCGTCCAGCTGGAACGGCGTCGTGACCCGCCTGAAGCACGCGGGCTACCCCGTCGTGGCCCCGGCCAACCCGCTGCGCGGCCTGGCGAGCGACTCGGCGTACGTCCACAGCTTCCTGAAGAGCGTGCGGGGCCCGGTCGTGCTCGTCGGCCACTCCTACGGCGGCTCGGTGATCAGCGAGGCCGCCGCCGACTCCCCCAACGTCAAGGCGCTCGTCTACATAGCCGCCTTCGCCCCGGACAAGGGCGAGACCGTCACGCAGATCTCCGACAAGTTCCCCGGCGGCACCCTCGGCGAGACCCTCAACCCCGTGCCCTTCCCGCTCCCCGGCGGCGGCACCGGCACCGACCTGTACATCAAGGCCGACAAGTTCCGCGCCCAGTTCGCGGCCGACGTGCCGAAGACCGTCGCCGAGCAGATGGCCGCCACCCAGCGCCCCGTGGCCGCCTCGGTCTTCGACGAGAAGGCCGTCGGCGCCGCCTGGCGGACCATCCCGTCCTGGGACCTGGTCACCACCCAGGACAAGAACATCACCCTCGCCGCCCAGCGCTTCATGGCCGGGCGGGCCCACGCCCACACCGTCGAGATCAAGGCCTCCCACGCCGTCTCGGTCTCCCGGCCCGACGCGGTGACCCGCATCATCGAGCAGGCCGCCCGCTCCACCGTCCGCTGACCCCCGCGCACGACCCGAAGGGGCCCGGCCGGGATCCGGCCGGGGCCCCTTCAGGTCGTTCCGCGGCGCCGCCGCTCAGCCGCCCAGGACGGAGATCTGCTTCTTCTCCATGGGATTCGCGTCGGCGTACCGCACCAGGTCGAGGAAGCGCCGGTCGCGCACCACCGCCAGCAGTTGCCCCGCGGTGACCGGGGCGGAGGCCTTCGCGTCCGGGTCGGGGTAGACGGCGAGTTCCGCGTCGCTGTGGCCGTAGGCGAAGCGGGCCCGGGTGTACGTCCTGTCCGGAGAGCCGTCGATCAGGCGGTACGCCGCCACCTTGGTACCGTCCGGCAGCGTGCCCTGCTCGCAACTGCCGCCTCTGAGGGACTCGGGGTCCTCGGGACACGTGTCCCCGTGCCGGGTCGACCGGGGGACACCGCCGGAGGGCCGCACCGACAGGACGACGCTGAACACCTCCCCGTCCGCGGTCTCGCCCTGGTAGCGCCACACCGCGAGGTCCACCGGACGGATCAGGCCGACCTCGTCCGGAAGCAACTCGTCGAGGAGCGCCGCCGCCCGCTGCTGGAAATCCTCCTGGCGCCCGCGCTCGGCGGGCGGCAGACCGGCCATGGCGTCCTCGGTGTCACTGGTCGGCTCGATGTGGACCGGTGTCCGGTACGGCGCCGGCTCCTCGGACGTCCGCGGCGAGGGCGTGGTGCTCGCGGCGGGACGGACCGTCCTGCCGCCGCCGTCCCCGCCCGGCAGTGCCACGGAGCCGAGGGCCACGGACCCGACCGCGCAGGCGACCGCGGCGGCGACGGCGACCCGGACCCGTGCCCTGCGGCGACGCCCCTGGACCACCGCGGCCGGCACCAGGTCGTGCACCGGCGGCAGTTCGGCCACCGCGTGCTCCATGGCCCCCCTCACCAGCAGGGCGCTTCCGTGTTCGTCCTCGGGCATGTTGTCTCCCATGGCGGTCCCTCAGCTTCCGGTGGCGTAGACGTGGGCCTCGCCCAACTGGGCGCGCAGCTTGGCCAGGGAGCGTGAGCACTGGCTCTTGACGGTGGACTCGCTGCACTTCAGCAGCGTGGCGACGGACTCGACGCTCTGGTCCTCCCAGTAGCGCAGCACGACCATGGCCCGGGCCCTGGGCGGCAGTCCGGCGAGCGCCGACAGCAACGTCACCCGCAGGTCGGCGTGGTCGGGCGAGGGCCCGGGCCCGGGGCGCGAGTGCGCCAGCAGATCCCGCAGCCGCCGCCTGCGCTCGGCCAGGTACGTACGGGTCAGCACGGTCCTGGCGTACGCCTCGATGTGGTCGGCGGCACTCGCCCGCCGCCAGTGCTGGAACAGCTTGGCGAGCGTGGTCTGCGTCAGGTCCCGGGCCGTGTCCGCGTCCCCGCACAGCAGGTACGCGGTCCGGTACAGCCGTTTCTGACTCGCCCGGGCGAAGGCCTCGAAGCTCTCCGGCGCCCGCGGGCCCGCCGCCGCTCCCGGGCCCCGGCCGTTCTCCGGCATCTGTTCTCCTCTCGGGGCCCGCACGGGCCCTGTCCTGTCACCCGTGTTCAGAGCGCCCTCGCCCGCCGGAGGTTGAAAGCGGATTTCGCCGCGGCTGCGCGAGCCTCCCGTGCGCGGCGGAGGGACGCCCGGATGCCGGCGCCCGGCACCATGTGGGCTCGAGAGACCGTGTCCGGCCGTGCGGCCCGGCGGCACATACTCTCCGGAGTGGTCTTCCGCGCCGTTCCCGGAGGGACGTTCCGGATGGGTCTGTCCGACGCGGAACGGGAAGCCGCGCACCCGTTACGACCGACGGCCCAGGCGCGGCATGCCCCGGCGCTCCCGGTCCGCTCGTCGTCCCGTGAAAAACACGAGCAACTCGTACAACCACCCGGCCTCCTCGCTGGTCCGACCGGGCGGCACGCACGGATGTGCGTACAGCTCGGCTCACCAGGAAGGACTTCCTTGGCCTCCATACGCACGACCCGACGCCGTGTCGGCGCCTGCGTCGCCACCGTTCTCGCCGTGACGCTCGGTGCCGGCGCCCTGGCATCGCCCGGCGCCGCGGCCGCTCCCGCGGCGATGACCGGGGTCACCGCCGCCTCTGCGACCACCGCCGAAACGACTCTGCCTCTCGACGCCGAGATCGTCAGCACCGGCGACACCGGATACCTCACGTCCCGGACGGACGGCTCCGGCAGCAAGGTCCTGGAGTGGCACAAGTACGCCGACGGCTCGGTTCTGCCGATCGTCGGCGGCACCATGGGCTACGACAGCGACTCCGACATCGTCGTGACCGGCGACGGCGGCAGCACGGTCTTCCTGCGGGACATGAGTGAAGGCGCCACCTGGTCGGCGTCCTACGACCTCGCGTCCGAGTTCAAGCCCGGCGCGAAGCTCGTCGGCGTGGTCGGCGACGACCTCTTCGTGAAGGTCCCGACGGGCAGCGGGGACTACCACGAGCTGTGGCAGCTCGCCCAGGTCGACGGGGTCGCCAAGAAGACGAAGCGCTCGTCCAACCCGTACAGCATCGACTTCAAGGTCGTCGCCTCCGCGAGCGACGTCATGATCGTCCTGAGCAGCAACCGGGTCTTCCCGAGTTCGTCGACCTTCCGGACCGAGTACTGGCGGACGCGCACCTCCGTCAGCAGCGACGCGCCGATCGAGTGGGGCACCGGGGGGAACATCGCCCCGTGGACCCAGGCGTCGACGGGCGCCTACACCGCCGACTACGAGGCGTCGGTCGAGTACCGGAACGGCGTCACCGAACTCGTCGTGGACGGGACCCGCGCCCATCAGAGGTTCGCCATGGACAGCTCCATGAGCGCTGCCGTCATCGCCGGCATCACCAGGGACTCGCTGCTCTACGGGGTCCCGGGCAAGGCGGCCGACGAGAAGCTGAGCCCGTTGTACGCGCGCAGCGTCAAGGACTCCACCGCCGCGCCGTACAAGCTCCTCGAGCACTTCTCCAGCGTGGCCCACGCGCCGGACGGCGGCCTGCTCGTGCGCGGCGCCACGGCCGAGGCCGACGGGCTGTTCCGGATCTGGGAGGGGGACGACGGCCTCCCGAGCGCCACGCTCGTGGCGAGCACCGGCCGGGTCCTGGCCGTCAAGGTGACCGGGTCGCAGGCCCCCACCGCGGTGAGTCTGGAGAAGCCGGGCACCACGGTCCCGATGGAGTGGACCCTGTCCCGCGCGAACGCCACCGTGGACCTCACGCTCACGCACACGGCCACCGGCAAGAAGCTCACCCAGCGACTGCCGCAGCCGGCCTCCGGCAGCCGCTTCGCCTTCGTCTGGGACGGCGTCCTGGAGGGCATCAGCGCCCCGAACGGCGCCTACACCTGGCAGATCACCGCCACCCCGGCCGACGGCGTCGGCGCTCCGGCGACCGCGCAGGGGAGCCTTCAAGTCTCGCGCCAGGCCAACCCGCACGACGTCAACGACAACGGCTCGACGGACGTCCTCGCGCGGGACGCCTCGGGCGCGCTGTGGCGGGACGACCTCCTCGACTGGCCGTCGGGCAGCCAGGTGGCCACGGCCAAGAGGACGAAGATCGGTAACGGCTGGCAGGTCTACAACCAGATCGAGGCCGCGGGGAACCTCGCCGGCACCTCGACGGGCGACCTCGTCGCGCGCGACACCTCGGGCGTCCTGTGGATGTACCTGGGCAGGGGCGACGGCACCTTCGCGACCCGCGTCAAGGTGGGCAACGGCTGGCAGATCTACAAGAAGATCACCGCTGGCAGCGACCTCGACGGGGACGGCCGATCCGACCTCCTCGGTGCCGATGCCTCCGGCGTCCTGTGGTTCTACAAGGGCACCGGCAGCTCGTCCGCCCCCTTCGCGACCCGCGTCAAGGTCGGCGGCGGCTGGCAGGTCTACAACGAGCTCGCCGCCGTCGGCAACATCGCGGGCACCACGGCCGGCGACCTCGTCGCGCGCGACACCTCGGGCGTCCTGTGGCTCTACCAGGGCAACGGCAAGGGCAACTTCGCCGCCCGCGTCAGGATCGGTTCCGGCTGGAACGCCTTCTCCCACCTCGTCGGCGCCGGCGACGTCACCGCCGACGGCCGCCCCGACCTGGTCGCCTACGGCCCGAACAGCACGTACGTCTACCGCTCGACCGGTTCGACGACGGCCCCGTTCACCCGGCTGACGACCGACCTCTACGCGGGCGAGGGCTCCAAGTTCAACAGCATCGCCTAGCCAGCCGGCCACGTGCCTTCCGATGGGGCGTACGGCGTCCCTGCCGGACATGACCCGTGAGGCAAGGTGCGAGCGGAAGGGGTGCCTCTCGCCCAGAGGCACCCCTTCCGACCGGCACGGACTCCGACTCCGCACGCGGGCGGCGGAGGGCCCCCTTTCGGTGGAGGACCGGAGACGTACCGATCGCGGCCCGCGCGGCGTTGGGACCCAGGGGGGCGGAGGTCAGGCCTTGGTGAGAACGCAGAACAGGAAGCACAGGAACGTGCCCGACTGCTTCTGCGCGAAGACCTCGGGGAACCGGTCGCGGGCGCCGGGCGCCGGGGCCGGCTCGCTGATGACGTCGATCCGGAAGCCGGCCGCGGTGAACGCGTCGGTGATCGCGTGCAGCGGCCGTTCCCAGAAGGTCATCAGGTGTTTGGCGCCGCCGAGTTCCCACATCTCGGAGCGGGAGCGGGTCGCGAAGTAGTCGGTTCCTCGCGGTGCCGCCAACTGGCTGACGAAGGAGTGGTTGACGGACGCGATGAGCCGGCCGCCGGGCTTCAGCACGCGCCGCAGTTCGGCCAGGGCCGTCGTCCAGTCCTCCAGGTAGTGCAGGACCAGGGAGGCGACGACGTCGTCGAATCCGGCGTCGGCGAACGGCAGCGGGCCGCCCAGTTCGGCGCGCTCGAGCACCACGTCGTCGCCGAGCCGCTTCCGGGCCAGGGCCAGCATTCCGGCACTGGAGTCGAAGCCGGCCACGACGGGGCCCCGCTCGCGCAGGGCCTCGGCCACGGGACCGGCGCCGCAGCCGGCGTCGAGGACGCGGTGGCCCCTCACGTCGCCGGCGAGGTCCACGATCGCGGGGCGCGCGTACTAGGACTTGTCCGGCCGATCATGTGCGGAGCCAGATGACGAGTGTCGCTGCGGTGGCGGTGCCGAGGTAGACGTAGCCGCGCTTGTCGTAGCGGGTG
>NZ_JARAVM010000066.1:0-26533 GCF_033792735.1 Streptomyces sp. PA03-3a | reverse complement strand
CGCACCGCAGCAACTTCGTCCGGACTCACACCTTCCCAACGCCACACCAGCCCGAAAAGACACGCACAGACTCAACCGACCTGACCAAGCACTACTAGTTGCAATCTGATCCGCTTGAGTGCCTGCCCTGCCAGGTCTGCGAGTGTGCCCACGAGGGTCCGTTCGTCCAGGGACGGCAGGTACCCGCGGTGGTAAAGCATCGCCCACGCCCCGAGTGGCTGATCGCCGGGCTCGCTGAGGGGGGTGATCGAGATGGCGTAGTCGGAGCCGAGCCGGAGGAGCCGTAGAGATGGGGCGTGCGGCCAGCGGCGGGCGAAGTCCGCCCGGTCGCTGATGAACTGCGGCCTGCCGGTACGGATGGCCTCGGACAGAGGCGTCGGCTGGTCCAGCCGCAGGCCGTGCAGGGCCTCGACCTCGCGTATGACTATTCCCGCGTCGGTGAAGATGCACAGACGGCCGCCATCGACGAGTGCGAGCACGGCGCCGCTGGCGCCGAAGGTCGCGGCGAGCCGGGTCAGGACAACCTGCCGCCATTCCTGCTCCGTGGCCGCGGTGATCAAGGCGGACGAGAAGTCGGCGGTGTCCTTGGCGCGCTGCCGCTCGGCGGTCAACGCGGCCTGCGCCTGCTGCTTGCGCTTCTCCAGCTTGGTGTCGTCGCGGACCACTACGAAGATGCGTTCGGGGCCGTCGAGGCCCAGCCGGAGCCGACGGACTTGAACGGCCAGCCGGTGCCAGCCGTCGTGCGGGGTGCGGTACCGCAGCCCCACCCAGGGGGACTATTGGATGGAGGCCGAGCGCAGGAGCTGCCGGAAGGCCTGTCTGTCGGCGGGGGTGCACCGCCGAGATCACCCGGGAGATCGGAGTGGTGGGATCCGGGACGAGCGCTACCAGGGTAGGCAGACCACCGAGCCACTCCAACTGGTCCCCCTCGGGCGCGTACATCCACAGGCCGAGCCCGGCGGCCGCGGTGGCCAGCCGGAACGGGATCAGCAGGCTGGCCAGGTCGTTTCGCGCATCCAGGGCGCGCACCCAGACAGCCGCTTGTCGCCGGCGGGGTCCTCCAACTGTCGCGCCTCGAGGAGGCAGGCAACGGATACGCCGCTGCGCCCGGGAAACCGCAACTCCTGCATCGCGACCGCATCCGCCTTGGCGGCATGGGCCACCAGCTCTCGGCCGACATCCGCTGACTCTCAGGCCACAGTCCCCGAAGTCACGTTCCAGGCACTGCTCCGCCGGTCGGCCCAGCGCCGTGGCCGTCGCGGCGTTGAGGCCGCGTATGGCACCGTCCAGCGTCAGTAGGGCAGACGGGCAAGCCCGTCGAAGAAGTTCGTCCGAGGCGTCCATTTGTGGCTCCCTGCGCCATACCGAAACAGCCTCTTCGACTATGTTCGCGCATTTTCTCGCGATGTCTCGGTTAGGAGGCCTCCGCCCGCCCCCCTCAAGCCGGCGGGCGAAGCGTGCTCAGCCTTACGGCGGGCCGGCTTGAAGGGACGTGTTGTCCGCGGGGGACTGCACTGGGCCGGACTGGTCCCAGCGGGGGGTGAGCTCTTCCCGGTGGATGTCCTCGCCCTGGACCTGTTCACCGCAGGTTTCGCAGACCGTGTGGGTGACGAGCTCGTGGTCTCGGTGAAGGATCCGGCTGGGCGGCGTGGTGACGGCCCAGCGGTCGCCCCAGCCGATCAGCTCGCGAGTGATGGCCCCCAGGTCGCGCCCCGCCTCTGTCAGGTAGTAGCCGCTGTGGTGTGCGTCGTCAGGCAGGGGGCGCCGTTCGAGGATCCCGCTTTCCACCAGCGCCTTCAGGCGTGCCGCCAGGCGGTCCGTGGGGGCGCCGGTGTTCCTGGCGATCTGCCGGAACCGGTGGTTGCCGAGCATGACCTCCCGGATCGCCGGGAGGGCCCAGCGGTCGCCGATGGTCTGCAGGGCGGCAGCGAGAGAGCAGGGGCGGCCGGCCATGTCCTGAGGATCGATGCGCGTGGTCACGTCCCTATTGTCGGCCCCGTTGGTTTGATTTCCAAACCACCCTGTGCTTGCCTTGCAGCATGGCTGTGATGCTTCGATTTTCAAAGCACCCTCGTATGGCGGCTGCCGTGGTCCTAGTTGCCGTGTTCATGACCAACCTTGATCTGCTGATCGTCAACGTCGCGCTTCCGGCGATGGGAGAGACGTTCTCCGGGGGCGGCAGGAGCACGAGCCTCGGTGCGCTGTCCTGGGTCTTGAGCGCCTACGCGATCGCTTTCGCCGCACTGCTGGTGGTGGCCGGGCGTGCTGGTGACCGCATCGGTCAGCGGCCCGTCTTCCTTACCGGGATCGCCGTCTTCACCCTCGCGTCGGTGGGCTGCGCCCTGGCTCCGAACCTGGGGACCCTCATCGTGGCCCGGGTTGTGCAGGCCGTCGGGGCGGCCGCCCAGATTCCCACCTCCCTGGCCCTGCTGCTGGCGACGGTGCCGGCCGAGCGCCGTACCCAGGCAACCCGTGGCTGGGCCGCGGTCGGCGGACTGGCCGCCGCTGCCGGGCCCGTCATCGGCGGCCTGTTGACCGAGGTGGACTGGAGGTGGGTGTTCGCTGTGAACCTGCCCATCGGGATCGCCGCGCTGGTCGCCGGCCGATCGGTCCTGCCGAAGCCGGCCGTCCGCGAGGCCGGCCCGCTGCCCGACCTCCTCGGCGCCCTGCTGGTCATTGCCTCGGTCGCGACGCTGTCCGGGGCCCTGGTCCAGGCTCCCGACTGGGGCTGGACGAGCGGCACGACCCTGCGGCTCCTGGCCGTTGCCGTGCTCAGCAGCGCCGTGTTCGTCCTCAGGTCCCTGCGACACCCCCGGCCGTTGTTCGAGCTCGACCTGCTGCGGCTGCCGCGCTTCGGCGCGGCAAACGCGGGCAGCCTCGTGTTCGGCGTCGCCTTCGCGATCATGCTGCTGTCGAACGTGCTGTGGTGCCAGGAAGTCTGGCACTGGAGCGCGCTGCGCACCGGTCTGGCCCTGGCCCCCGGCCCCGCCCTCGTGCCGGTCGTCACCCTCCTGACCGCCCGTGCCGCACAGCGCTTCGGGCACGGTCCACTGGTCGCGACGGGAGGGCTGCTGTTCGCCGGCGGCATGGTGTGGTACGCACGCTTCGCGTCCGTCACGCCGGACTATTGGCGCGACATGCTGCCCAGCCAGTTGCTGACCGGTACGGGTGTCGGCCTGGCCCTGGGCACTTTGGTGGCCGCCGGTGTGCATGCCGTACCGGGGCACCGTGCAGCGACCGGGTCGGCGCTGGTCAACTCCGTCCGACAGATCTCGACCTCGGTCGGCGTCGCGGTCCTGGTTGCGATTGTCGGCTCCCATATCGGTGCCGCCTCACTTCACGACTTCCGGATCGTCTGGTCCGTAGCCGCCGTTCTGGGCCTGGCCACGTCGGTGTTCGGTGTGCACCTAAGCCGTGGCGGCGGCTCGGCCCAGATGGCACTTGCCGCGTCGAAGTAGCTCGAGGCGGCGCACGCTCTTCCGGATAGCTCGATGCGTCCAGACCGACAGGTTTCCCCCCGTCCGGCGGTAGGGAGCTGTTCCGGCATCCGACACAACGGGCGTCAGCAGGCTCCGAGTCCGGACGATACGCCAGCCGAATCGGTTCTTGCGCCCCCGCAGGCTTGAGTAACGGCGCGGAAGGCCTTTCACGGCCAGGCTGCCCCGTTGGTTCGGCTGGGAAAGGAGTAATGCAGCAACGATGCGACGACGGCCACTGACCCAGACCCCTATCGACTACGGGAGATGTACGTGAACGAACTGCTCACCGCGGCGATCGAAGCCCACGGCGGAAGCGCACGCTGGCGCGCTCTGACCCGGGCGCGAGCCACCCTTGTCAGCGGAGGGCTCCTGTTCGCCCTCAAGGGACTGCCGCAGGATCCCGAGCCGCGCGAGATGACCGTGCTGCTCCACGAGCAGCACGCCTCGGTCAGGCCCTTCGGCGCCCCCGACCAGAAGACCGACTTCACACCCGGACGGGTGAGCATCGACAAGGTCGACGGACGCGTGGTCGCCGCCCGCGAGAACCCCCGGTCCTCCTTCAGCGGCCACACCCTCGCCACCCCCTGGGACCCGCTGCACCGCGCCTACTTCAACGGCTACGCACTGTGGACCTACCTCACCACGCCGTTCCTGCTGGCCATGCCCGGCTTCACCGTCACCGGGATCGAGCCGTGGCGGGAGGGAAACGAACTGTGGCGTGGACTGCGCGCCGCCTTCCCGCCCGGGATCGCCAGCCACAGCACGCACCAGGACTTCTACTTCGGCCCCGATCATCTGCTCCGCCGACACGACTACCGCGTCGACGTCGCGGGCGGATTCGCCGCCGCGCAGTACGTGTACGACTACGTGGAGGCGGACGGCATCATCCTTCCGACCAGGCGCCGGGCCTACCGCCGCAATGTCGGCGGCCACCCCATCCTCGATGAGGTCATGGTCTCGATCGACCTCAGCGACATCCACTTCAGCTGACGTCAACCGGGCGCCAGCAAGGGCCCGCTAAGGTCCTGTTTGTTCAGAGCACCATCGACGGAGGTACCCTACTTCCCCGTCGGTGAATGCCGATCGCGGGTGAAGCGAAGAACGATTCCCGGCTCCCGACCACGAGACGACAAGGCTCTCGCAACCTCTGATCGCCCCAGACACGTGCCGCACCTGGCTGCCCACTCGTGGGCAGCACCTCCCCACAGCGGCGACATCAGTGTCGCAGAGCTCTCCTACGCCGCGCACAGGCAAGGAGCACACGGGTACAACAGAACTCAAGCCGCTCGAGCACCGCAGCACGCCATGGGCTGTACCTCACCCCTGAGGGGCGATGTCATGCCGTAGCGGGGCCCTTCGCCGCTGACCTGCCGCTCAGCAGGTAGTTGTCGTAGTGGGCCGTATGGCGGAGCGCCCATCTGCGTCCCTGCCGGGTGCGTGGTGGGCACTGTGCCGGGTCGCGATAGACGTCGTGGTCCTGGCCAGGATCGGCGAACGACGAGGCGGCGGGGCCCGTGGCTGGCAAAGGCAACACACGCCTAACCGTCGTGCCGTACAGGCACCCACTCGGTGCTGGACGCGGAGCTGGACGGCTACCGGGTCGGCGAGCGGGGCGTTGGACGCTTCTCTGCCCGGCAAGGCCCTCACCGAGACCACCGACCGCTGGACGTGGATGCCGGCCCGGCAGGTGGGGGCTGGCCAGACGGAGGGCCGGCAGATCACTCCCCGCACAGCGTTCCCCCTGCTTCCTGCACGGATCGCCCGTTGTCCGTGACGGCGTACCGGCGGCAGGCCAGGATGCGGCTGAGGTCTTCTTCGAGGGCGGCCGCAAACGGCTCCAGCGCCTCGATTGCCCGTTGATCGGACCAGTAGGCGGGGGCGATTTCCAGGGCAAGCATGCCCAGCCGCTGGTGCGCGGCTTGCACCGCACAGATGATCTGGCGCCCGCGCTCCACGTCGTGATCGGTGAAGAGATGGGCGGCAGGCGGCCGCTCAGCGCCGATCCTTCTCCGGTCTCGTGCGAAGTGGCGTTCCGCCGTATTCATGGCGTGCCCCCTTGGCCAGTTCTCTGTGCCTCGTACTCCACGGTAGAACAGGAGTGCGTAGCGTTTTCCCTGGTCAGCCTGGTGGCACTGAATGGCGGCGCACAGTCGTTGACGCCCGCCCCGCATCGGCAGGAAGTGATCGGGCACCAGGAGCAAGGGGGGCCACGGCATGGCCACCTACGCCATCGAGTCGGTCAACGCCCGCATACGCAAAGCCGTCCGAGCCCGCGGACACTTCCCGAACGAGGCTGCCGCGCTGAAGTGCATCTACATGGCCGTCATGAGCCTGGACCCCACCGGCCAAGGCCGCAAACGCTGGACCACGCGCTGGAAGCCCGTATTCCAGGCCTTCGACATCGCCTTCGGCGGCCGACTCGCCGCGGGCCGCCGATAACCCACACCACCCGAGTTGCACCGTTCGTTCAATGGACAGACCCGCCCCCGGCGCTCGCCTGGGGTCTGCCGCCTGGAGCACGTGACGGAATCGCACGCTGTTCCTGGCTCGGGAGTCACCGACCCCAGCGGGGTGACCCTGGGTGGCCAGCCTCGCAAGGGGCGATGCGGCCGACCGCCGGGGAGGCGGCCCTCACGCCCGTTGCCGGCCGCGGTCCCCTGCGGCCCTCCCGCCACGCCTTCCATCAACGGCCTGGGCGATTCCTGAGGCCTGAGGAGGCCTTCCGGGCCCGCGCGCATACGACCGGATCCCGGTCATGACCGCCATCGCATCGGCCGCCGGACGGCGCGGCGGTCCGGGCGGTCCCGGGCGATCCGGGGCCCGTCGCGCCGGTCGCCGACCACAGGGCACCACCCGCGCCGACTCCTGGCCGAACCAAGTGCTTGACGTGTCAAACAAAAAGGAAGATGCTTGACACGTCAATAACTCCGGTGCCGCAAGGTGCCCTCCCTATCTCAGGAGTGCCCTGTGTTCTTCGACACGAGCTCTGCGGCGAGACGCCTCCCGGCACCGTCCACCCCAGCACCAAGTAGCGCCGCACGGCCGGCCTCACCAGACCTCGGCGCGGGATTCGGCCCGCGCCTGGTGACGGACCTCCCCCGGGTGCAGCGCTCCCAGCACGTACCCGGGGGCCGGCTGCGGCATCACCGGCCCACCCGCACACCGCACCGCCCAGGAGTACTTCCATGACACCTCTTCTCGAGAACAAGATCGTGCTGATCACCGGCACCGGCGGGGGCATGGGCCGCGTCGCGGCCCAGGTGTTCGCCAGAGAAGGCGCCAAGGTCGTCGGAGCCGATATCCATCCCGACGGCAACGAGGAGACGGCCGATCTCGTCCGCCGTGCGGGCGGCGAGATGACGGGCATAGCGCCGATCGATCTCACCGACCCCGAGCAGGCGCGCCGCCTCGTCGACGACGCCGTGGCCGCCTACGGCGGGCTCGACGTCGTCTACAACAACGCCGCCTCACTTCGCTTCGGCCCGCTGCCGGACTTCTCGGTCGAGGACTGGCACACCACCATCAGCGGCGAGCTCGACATCCCTTTCTTCGTCTCGGAATTCGCCTGGCCCCATCTGGTGCGCCGCGGCGGCGGCGTCATCATCAACGTCGCCTCCATGGCGGGCATGATCGCCGGTGCGAACCCCCCGATGGTCGGGCACACCGCGGCCAATGCCGGCGTCATCGGCATGACACGGCAACTCGCCCTCGAGGGCGCGCCCCATGGCATCCGCGCAGTGGCGATCAGCCCCGGCCCCGTCCTGACCCCCGCCAGTGACCGCGACCTCGGCGACAACCAGGCGATGCGGGACGCCATCACCAGCAAGACCCTCCTCAAGCGCTTCGCCCGGCCCGAGGAGATCGTCGAACTGGCCGCCTTCCTCGCCTCCGATCGAGCCTCGTACATCACCGGGGCCAACTACGCCGTCGACGGCGGCGCCAGTGCCTGGTGACTCTTCAGATGCGGCCCCACCCCGATCGCCCCCCTGTCGGTCTACGGCAACACCAAGGCGTGGGGCGAGCAGATTGAGGCGGGGGTGTCGGCGGCTGGACGCCGGGGTCCACGGGCTTGGCCATACAGGAGGGGGCTGGTGAGCTCTCTGGTCTCCTACTCATACGGTGCCCTTCAGCAGGCGCGGAAGCGGGGGCCTTGGCTCACCCCCCTGCCGGGGCCTGCCAGGGCGCGTCCTGCGAGCTGTTCCAGGACGTCCTCGACCTGGACGAAGAGGGCTACCTCAAGGTCGACGCGCCCAGCACCCGCACCACCATCCCCGGCGTCTTCGCCGCCGGCGATGCGGTCGACCACACCTACCGGTAGGGGTCCTGCGGGGGAGCGGCGTGCGTGCTAGGCACGTTGGCGCGGAGGTCAGTGTCCAGGCCGGCCAGGGTCGCGTCGCCGGAAGCGGCATCGTCGTGGGCGTGGTCGAGGAGGCTTTGCAGGCCGGGCAGCCGACTGGTGTCCAGGGGTTTGACGGTACTGGACAGGTTCCCCGACGCGGTGGTGGTCACCGAGCAGGCGACGTCCTGGCCGATGTCGAGGAACCGCAATGCGTCGTTCGTGTCACGCCAGGAGGCGGTCTCGATGGCCAGACGGGTCCAGCGGCCGTAGGCCACGTACCCGAGCCGCTGGGTGTCCGGCAGGCGTGTGAGGACGGCCAGGTCGACGGCGATGATCCCAGGTGCGGTGGCAAAGGCTTCCTTGAGGGTGGCGATGATGTTCGATCCCATGGAGGTCAGCCACCACAGGGTCCGGTCCCGCTTGCTGAGCGTCTTGAGCGTGGGGCGTCCGCTGGAGGTTACGCCGGGTGTCTGGTCCGGCAGCGAGTCCATGTCCTGCTGCCGCATCACCACGGACAGGACCGGACCGTCGACCCCGACAGCGCAGCCCACGACGG
Source organism: Streptomyces sp. PA03-3a (assembly GCF_033792735.1). Taxonomy (NCBI): domain Bacteria; kingdom Bacillati; phylum Actinomycetota; class Actinomycetes; order Kitasatosporales; family Streptomycetaceae; genus Streptomyces; species Streptomyces sp. PA03-3a. The sequence goes on along the minus strand of NZ_JARAVM010000066.1, from coordinate 18,159 downwards.
GGTTGTCGGCGAAGGCGTAATTGACCACCTCGCACACGGTCTCCTCGTCGTTGCCGATCAAGGCCTGCCACCACTGATCGCCCTCGGCGACGAGCCTGCCGTGGACGGTCTGCAGGCGGGCCTGTTCGGCGGCGAGGTAGACGGGGGCGTCCTCCTCGGCTCTCCGCTTGGCCGCCGCCCGCTCCGTACGGGCGAACACGCCCAGCCCGGCAAGATGATGGGCCTGTGCTTCAGCCAGGGCCCAGGCCAGCCCCAACTGCGGTGGCCCCGGGACCACCGGCGCGTGAACCGGGGTGAAGGACTGCAGGTGCACGCTCGTCGTCTGCCGGCGCAGCTCCTGCAACTGCGCGATCGCCGCATCCCGCTGAGCTTCTGCTGCGCCCGCTCCGCCTGCCGACGGGCACGGTCCAGCTGCGCCGCCGAAGGGGCGACGGCTCGTGTCCGGGTCGTGCGGCTCGTGCTGGTGCGGCGACGTCCGCGGAGCGAGCATGCACCATGAGCATGGGGCCGGCGCCCGGGTGCGGTCTCTGGCACTGACCCGCCACGCTACCCAGGGGCCACATCACCAACCGGCTCAGAGGTAGGCGAGATGGAGAAGATCTGACCTTCGCTCTCGTCGCACGGCTGCGTCACCGCCGGCGCCCCGGCGGACTTCCTCAACCCGCTGATGCCCACACATCCACCGCCGACCACGCGGAGCACATACTCATTGCTACCGCCGGAATCCGACGGCTCGATGCGGAACCTGCTCGTCTTCCCGCAGTCGTCCCAGGGCTCCAGCAGAGCGGCACCGGTGCGAGCGGCTATTTCATTCAGGCAGCCTTTACCGTGGTCAGGGTGGTACCACTGCACCCGGAACGTGCCTGCCCCCGCTGGCACCAGCTCGGTCTCCTGAGGCGCGACGTCCTCGCACGGACGCTGAACTGCTACCAGGGAGTCGTACCCTTCGGCATTCCCGTCGGTCAGGCACATATTGCCCGCCAGGATCGGGCGGATCGCCACGGGACCTTGCGGCAGGACTGTCCGGTCCCCCAAGGGCGCGGGCGCACCGCCGCCCTCCCCCCGGAACCGGCCAGTTCACTGGTGAGGCCCACGCCCCATGCGGTAGCGGCCACCAAGGTGAGTACAGCGAGCCCTAGCAGCAGCGCGGGTACTCGGCGCAGCCCCATCCCACGACGCGTGCGCCGGCCCGGTGTCCCCGACTCAGCCTCGTCTTCGCCTTGGCCCCTCACGCTGCTGACGGCCCTTTCCCGCGCCTCCAGCCATTCACGCACCCGCGCCCCGTCCCCGCAGGCTCGTACGAACGCGGCCACAAGCTCGGGACGCGGCGCGGTTTTCCCGCCGAGGACGTCCGCTAATGTGCTGCGGGCCAGCACTTCTCCGTGCTCTGCAGCAAGCTCTTCCAGCTGGCGGTACGTCAACCCGGAGTGTTCCTTGAGCTGCCGCATGGCCGCCGCGAACTCAGCCGTGTTACCGGCCCCGTGCGACTGCATCTCTCCCACATTCGCCATGCGGACATCGTGGGCCATCCCGCAACACGCGGACAACACGGATCCCGGCCCTTCGCCACCGGTTCCAAACACGATCCGGCCAGGCCTTCGACCAGTCGGGGTAGCCCGCGCCTGTCCGGGGCAGCGGGTTGGCCTTGCCTCCGCTGTCTGCCGCCAGCAGTCTCTGTGTTGCTTGGCCGGCCCACCCCGGGGCGGACTGACGACGAAAGTCCACCGCGCTTGCGACGGCAAGGGTCGTCCCCTTGCCGTCCTCGTGACACCCGGCCAGCGTCACGACAGCATCAACGCGCAGGCTCTACTGGAGCGGATTCGCGTCCCACCCACCGTTCCTGTACGGCCTCGGTGTCAGCCCGATCGTGTAGCTGCGGACAAGGCCTACAGCCCTCGCAATTGCAGCGGTCCGCGGTTCGGGGGTACAGAGTTTCGGTTGTCCAGCCCAGGGTCTGCTTCGCGAAGCGGAAGGTGTGCTCCAGATCGAAGCGGCGGAGAAATCCTGCCAGAAACGGTCCACATCGTCCGGGTGACACCGGTTTTCGAGGACCACAACCACACCGGCGGGGTATCCCCGCCCCTGGAAGATGCTCGACCTGGCCATGGCACAAGGGAGTACGTCGGATGCCGCCATGCCCGGCTGTCCGGGACGTAACCCGGACAAGGCCCTGACCAGCCCGGACAGCCCGCGCCTGTCCGGGACAGCTGGCGGCCGTTGCCACGTCCCGTTAGCGGTCAGCAGTCTCTGTGGTGCCCGCCGGGAGCCGTTACTGGGGCCGGCGGGACACCCAACAGCCGCGCAGACGGGCTGGTCTCAGTCGGCTGTTGGACGACCACAGGGGCGGGAGGGCTGATGAGGCGGACGCCGTCCGCACCACAGCGGGCTAGAAGTGACACGACTCCACGTCCCGACGACAAGCTATCCGAAGGAGATTCAATGCGTATTCGTCACGCCCTGGCGACCGCAACTCTCGGTACGGCGCTCGCACTCGGCGCCCTGGCAGTGCCGGCGCAGGCAGCCCAGTCAGGCGTCAGCGGTGCCACGCTCGCTTCGCCCCAGCAGGCCCGCACGGCAAGCGGCGGCGAGCTGACTGCTGCCGCCTGGCAGTGGGTCTACTCCGGCAGCTACTCGAGCCGTTCTGCCTGCGACGCTGTCGCCAACGACATGTACTACAACTACAACATTCGTGGTCAGTGCCGCGGGCCCTACTCGGGTGGCCGGTTCGAGCTCTATCTCTGGCTGAACCGTTAGTCAGGTAGACAGCTCGATCGTTGGCCAGTCGCTGGAAGGTGCCGTCCGAGGTTGGGTGGCGCAGGCTCTGCCGCGCGCGCTTCTCGTCGACCGGGGGGCGGGGGCGGGAGTGGGACGCGCAGCGCTCCGTCGCCGCGCTCCAGGCCGAGCAGGCCGAACGCGAACGCCGCGAGCAGGAAGAGGCGGCAGCCGCCGCCGAAGCCGCGCGCAGGGCCGGCGGCTGGCTTGCCCGTTTCCGTAGCTGACCTGCGGGCAAGCCGAGCGTGCAACGTGGGCAAGCCCCTGCCGGGGCGGCTTGCCCGCCACCCGGGACCCTGCTCGGGTGGCGGGCCCTAATGCTGTCTTAAGGTTCGACGTCGCCCGGCTTGCGGGCACTGCTTGGCGCGGGTAGCTCCCACGGTGGTCTGGACGGTGGCTTGGAGGGTAACCCCCACCGGTGCACCGAGCGGTGCGCCGAAGGTAGCAACGCCCGTCTCCGCAGCCCTGGCGCTGTTGCTGGTCGGGCGGGGTGGGCAAGCCGGTACGGGACGGCGACACCTCCTTCCAGCAATAGCCTGGGAGAGGTCTGGGCTCCAAAAGGGCTGGCCGGTGTGCCGGGTGCGGGCCGCGGTGCGGTGGAGTGCGGGCACTCCCGGTCAGGTGGCCACGCCGCTCCACGGGCGCACGACCGCGGGGTGGGGCCCGCCGTCACCGAGGGCCAGGAGCCGCCATCCGTGCGGGGCGACGTCCGCATCGGTGGCGGTGGCGGTGTTGGCGAGGACTTCGAACACCGCCCCGCACAGCTCTTGCCGGGACAGGCCGCTGTGCAGGATCCGCAATTCCGTGAGCACTGGTTCATGCGGGAACGTCAGAATCCGGATGGGTGAGCAGTGGCCATGTCGGTCGATCATGAGCAATCAGGCTCAGTCCGAGGGCAGGCGAAAGCCGATTGGGGCGATCCGGGTCGGTGCCGTACAGTTCACCGTGCCGACGCGGGGTGGAGCAGCTCGGTAGCTCGCTGGGCTCATAACCCAGAGGTCGCAGGTTCAAATCCTGTCCCCGCTACTCAGACATGAAGGCCCGGTATCCACCGGGCCTTCACTGCGTGTGGGCTGGTTCGAACCTGGTTCTTGGCGAATTAGGGCACCGAGGTCGCAGAAGGCGTCAACGTACTGGGCTGCACTGAAGTTGTACGTCGCCTCGGCAATCTGCCCCCGCGACCCGGGGCAGGTCGTTGAGTCAGTGCTCATGATCACCCGGATGTGCTCGGACGGTGCCCATGATCAGCCAACGGTGCTCACGGAAGCGCGGATCCTGCAACGCTGATCTCCACAGGGCGAAGGTGTCCACGGGCGCGGTATCTGGCCGTGAGCCCACGCGTTCAGCGCCACATGCGTGGTGAGTCGGCCGACGCGCACGATGCGGGCCAGCGTGAGGCGGTACTCCGCCATAGACATCCCCCGGATCACTCCCCCGAATGTCACCCTCCGTCGTCTTGCGGCAACAGGCAATCCCCGGTCCTGGCATCTGCCCTGGTGAGCCACCGGACGCCCCGGTGAAGAACGGCACCCGAGGGTCGTACCGGCGGGTTGGGACGTGTACCGCATGGGTGGCGGCAGGGTGGGGTGGCCGGGGGGTCGCGGACCGGTCCGCCGGGGCCGACGCCTCGCACTCTGTCCGCGTTGCTGTCGGGGTCGACTACCTCACCGTCCAGACCCAAAAATCTATGTTGGCCGGAGTAGACATTGAGCAGTGGCGTGGTTATTGTTTCTCCCGTAGCCAGAGAGACAGCAGGGCCTGGCAGGGACGAACTGCCGGCAGCAGTACCCGCAGTACAGCTGGTTGCAGTGCGCAGGACGGTGCGGCGGTGGAGTTCCGGAGCCAGAGCGGTTGCAGGACGGCGACGGGGCTGACGGCCGGACCGGGTGGCCCGCAGTGATGAGGGGCCGCCGTGAGTAGTACCTGTAGGTGCAGTGCGCAGTGCCCAGCAGTGAAGTCAGTGAGCGGTACCTCGGTGAAGGCGTCGGCTGCGGACGCGCGCGCCGGGAGGTTCGGCAGTGGGGTTCTAAGCCCAGGGCAGACGCAGGACGGGCGACGGGGCTGGCTGCCGGAAAGTGGCGCTGTGGCAGGTCACTGAGCAGTTCGCATCACCAGCAGTACGCAGGAGAGCAGTACCAGCAGTTGCAGTCCCTCCTGTTTGGCAAGCAGTTGATCATCGAGGGAAGAACGGAGGAGCGAAGCGCCATCAGGATCGCCCGGGCGGACATCGTGAGCCCGGGTACCGCAGGACATCGTTAGTGAGGTGGTCTCCGGTCACGCATCCGCGATCCCCGCGCCCCCGACTGCATGTCGGTTGGGTGGGCGGAAACAGAAGGCCGGTGTACTTCTAGGGCCGGCAGATGGTGTGGCAGTTCCTTCGGGGCCCTGGTGCCATATGGCACCAGGGCCCCTCAGTGCGGTTTCCCAGAGAGGTGCAATGACAGCAGACGACTCGTTCAGCCGTCTCGATGACGACGACTACCCCGCCTACACGATGGGCCGGGCCGCGGAGATGCTCGGCACCACGCAGGGTTTCCTGCGCGCCATCGGCGAAGCCCGGCTGATCACCCCGCTCCGCTCCGAGGGTGGACATCGCCGCTATTCCCGCTACCAGTTGCGGATAGCGGCCCGCGCCCGGGAGCTCGTCGACCACGGGACGCCCATCGAGGCGGCCTGCCGCATCGTCATCCTTGAGGACCAGCTCGCAGAAGCCCAGCGCATCAACGCCGAACACCGCCGCGCCGCAGCCCGGCAGGCGCCCGACATCTGACGCGCACATGAGGTTCTCCAGGTCATCAAGGCCCTGATGCCTTCGGTGTGCCCGCCCCACGGCGGGCGGCGAAGCCGCCCAGGGCCGTTGACCTACAGTCCGGGTCGACGTGCCGAGCCGGGCATTCTTCCGCCGACTCCAGGATACGAGCGCATGATCGCCGAAGAGATTCAGCCGCCGGCACATGGGCGGGAGTCCCAGCCTCGCCCCGGCGCAACGCCCGACGCCCTGCGCACTCCCGCACTCAACGCGCCTGTTGGCACACCCGGCCGGCTGACTGCCGGGCAGAGCGCCGCCGGCCCGGCAGGTGGGGTGGAGCGGGCGGCGGCTGCGCTGAAGCCGAGGATGCGCGGGTGGCTGCACGCGGGCGTGTTCCCTCTCGCGCTGGTCGGCGGCATCGTGCTGATCGCCGTTTCGCGGTCGGGTGCGGCGGTGGCTGCTTGCTCGGTGTATGCGCTGTCGGCGTGCCTGCTGTTCGGTACCAGCGCGGTCTACCACCGGGGGAGCTGGGGTCCGCGTGGGGAGGCGGTCCTGCGGCGGCTGGACCACGCGAACATTTCCTGATCATTGCCGGTACGTACACCCCGTTGGCGGTGCTGCTGCTGCCCTGGGGCCGGCAGTTGGTGCTGCTGGCCGTGGTGTGGGCAGGCGCCTTGGCCGGCATCGCCTTCCGCATGCTGTGGATCGGGGCTCCCCGGTGGCTGTACACCCCGTGCTACCTCGTGCTGGGCTGGGTGGCCGTCTTCTACCTGCCCGACTTCGCGCGCACCGGGGGCAGCGCGGTGCTCGTACGTGTCATCGCCGGTGGCCTGCTCTACACGGCGGGCGCCGTGGTGTACGGACTCAAGCGCCCCGACCCGTCACCGGCCTGGTTCGGCTTCCACGAGGTCTTCCACGCCCTCACCATCGCCGCCTTCACAGCGCACTACACGGCCATCGTCCTGGCAGCCACATGACTGACTTGGCGGGGGCCGAGTTCCCGGCATCTCCTCCCGTGCTCAGCCACCCGAGGCGGGGGCGGATCAGGGGTGCAGCAGAGATGATCCTTCGAGTGGTGAACGGCAACCGTCTTCCTTGATCTGCGCTCCCGATGGGCCAGTATCTATTGCCGCCAGGGGAGGGTTTGGCGCGTGATGCGGGGAGAATTCTGCCCGCAATGAACGGAAGGAAGTTATTCAGCGTACGCGGGCCGCCACGGCGTGCTACTGTCGATCCCAGTTGCAGTTTTGGTACCCAAAAAACTTCAAGCGTCTCCCGCTGGCCATGTGCCGAACGGAAGCGCTTTGTATTTCCGGTCATTTTCCGGGCAGGGCATCATCGCGGCGACACGGCGTCCGTACGGTACGGATTCCGGCGTACTGCCCAAAGGAGATATGAAATGACTGCTGGCACCGTGAAGTGGTTCAACGCGGAAAAGGGTTTCGGCTTCATCGAGCAGGATGGTGGCGGCGCTGACGTGTTCGCCCACTTCTCGAACATCGCCGCCCAGGGCTTCCGCGAACTGCAGGAGGGCCAGAAGGTCACCTTCGACATCGCGCAGGGCCAGAAGGGCCCGACGGCCGAGAACATCGTGTCCGTCTGACGCTGACGTGTAATACGTAGCTGGGGCCCGCATCCCTCGGGGTGCGGGCCCCAGCTGCATATATTTCCGCAGTGATTGCACCTGCGGGAACATGATAGTGAGGGGACGCGACCTCTTCGGGGCCGTACCCGTCGATGCGCCGGATTGAACCCCCGCGTGCCATCACGAAATTTCGCTTACGCCGACACGGATTTCCCGTGATCCCCGTTCGCTTTCGCATTCCATTCGGCTCGTTCTTGTGATTCCCCGCGCTGCTCTCCCGCTGCGGGAATTCCTTGATACGTGCCGTATCAAGGAAGGTTCTCAATGAACCCCACCCGTACGAACGACCGCTCCTCCCGCTCCCGCCGCCGCACCGGCGGCCCTGCTTTCGGTTCCGCCGCTGGTTCGGTTCGGGGCAGCCGCTTCGGCCCGTCCGCCCCGAGCCGTTCCGGGGGTCCGAGCCGCTCGGGCGGCTACGGCCGCCGGCCCGCAGCCATCCCGGGCGAGTTCGCCCTGCCGAAAACGATCACTCCCGCACTGGTCGCCGTCGAGGCGTTCGCCGACCTCGACATGCCCCGGGAGCTGCTGGCCGCGCTCACCGCGCAGGGCGTGGCGGTGCCGTTCCCGATCCAGGGCGCGACCCTGCCGAACACCCTCGCGGGCCGTGACGTCCTGGGCCGCGGCCGGACCGGCTCCGGCAAGACCCTCGCCTTCGGCCTGGCCCTACTGGCCCGAACCGCCGGACAGCGCGCCGAACCCCGCCAGCCGCTGGCCCTGATTCTGGTCCCCACCCGGGAACTTGCTCAGCAGGTGACCGATGCCCTCACCCCCTACGCCAGAGCGGTGAAGTTGCGTCTGGCCACCGTCGTCGGCGGGATGTCGATCGGCAAGCAGGCGGGTGCGCTGCGGGGTGGCACCGAAGTCGTCGTGGCCACCCCAGGACGGCTCAAGGACCTCATCGACCGCGGCGACTGCCGGCTGAACCAGGTCGCGATCACCGTCCTCGACGAGGCCGACCAGATGGCCGACATGGGCTTCATGCCGCAGGTCACCGCACTCCTGGACCAGGTACGTTCCGAGGGCCAGCGGATGTTGTTCTCCGCGACCTTGGACCGCAACGTCGACCTCCTGGTCCGCCGCTACCTCACCGACCCCGTCGTTCACTCCGTGGACCCGTCCGCAGGTGCGGTCACCACGATGGAACACCACGTCCTGCACGTGCACGGCACCGACAAGCACCGGATGACGACGGAGATCGCGGCGCGCGAGGGCCGGGTGATCATGTTCCTGGACACCAAGCACGCGGTGGACCGGCTCACCCAGGACCTCCTCAACAGCGGAGTACGGGCGGCCGCCCTGCACGGCGGGAAGTCACAGCCGCAGCGCACCCGCACCCTCGCCCAGTTCAAGACCGGGCACGTCACCGTGCTGGTCGCCACGAACGTCGCGGCCCGCGGCATCCACGTCGACAACCTTGACCTCGTCGTCAACGTGGACCCGCCGACCGACCACAAGGACTACCTCCACCGCGGCGGCCGTACGGCCCGCGCGGGCGAGTCCGGCAGCGTCGTCACCCTGGTCACCCCCCACCAGCGCCGCGACATGACCCGCCTCATGGCCGCCGCCGGCATCGTGCCCCAGACCACCCAGGTCCGCTCCGGCGATGAAGCCCTCAACCGGATCACCGGCGCCCAGACCCCCTCCGGCATCCCCGTCACCATCACCGCGCCGGCGCCCGAGCGGCGCAAGCGCAGTGCGGCCTCCCGCGGTCGACGCAGTCCCGCTTCGGGTGCCCGCCGCGTAAGCGTGCGGCAGTCCGCCTTTGACGCGGCGGCCTGAGCACCACGTGATCAGGAAACTGACCCATCTCTGCAGGAGGCACCTTTTGACGCTGGTCCAGATGCAGCCCCGCTCGGCGAGTGCCACTCCCGTGCACAAGACGGTGGCCGACGCCATGGACACCGCCGGACCGCAGGTCTGTGACGACATGACCGTCGAGGTGGCCCTGTCCGTCATGGCCAGTGCCCGCGTCGGGCCCCTGCTCATCTGCGACAACGACGGCCTGTGCACCGGACTGGTCACCCAGGCCCAGCTCACCGCCGTTCGTGACAGCTCCGCGTACACCGACCGGGTCCAGCTGCGCGACATCCTCGGCGACCGCGGGCCGTTCACCTCGCCCGTGACCACGATGGTCGAAGCCGAGCACGCCATGCGCTACCGCCGGCTCGATGCCCTGCCTGTTGTCGACGAACAAGGCAGCGCTCTCGGCGTCCTCGCCCTTGCCCGCTGAACCGCCCCACCGCGGCAGAACCATCCCCTCCTTCTCCCTGTGAGGCATCATGCGCTGTGTCATCGCCCGCTTCCCCTTCGACCTCACCAAGACCGGCGTCCTGCAATCCATGACGGGCATCAAGCCCGAGCCGGTCACTGGCGAGTCCGTGACCATCGGCCGCCGCACCTACCCCGTCAAACAGGTCGGCCAGGTCATCACACGCCAAGACCGCCGCGATTTCAGCGCGGGCGAGGTCCTGCGGGCCATGACCCAGCTCGGCTCCACCTGCCGCGGCCTTCCCCAGACGGCCGCATCCACGCGCGCCCTCAGCCCGCTCCAGCAGGCTTCCGCGATGCTCGGCGCCCCTGCGGCCATCTGACCGACGAGCAGGCGCGAGCGGCTGTGCGGCCGTGTGCCGCCTCGTGTCAGTAGCCAGGCGGGGTCGGCTGCCTGGTGTCAGCAGGCCGTTCCCGACCCCCTACAGAGGCCGGCTCCGGCCCCTCTTCCTTCCCTCTCTCCCTGTGAGGCATCATGCGCTGTGTCATCGCCCGCTTTCCGTTCGACCTGACCAAGAACGGCGTGCTGGAGACGATGAAGGGCATCAAGCCCGAGCCGGTCACTGGCGAGTCCGTGATCGTCGGGCGCCGCCACTACCCCGCCAAGCAGGTCGGCCAGGTCGTCACTCGTCAAGACCCCCGCGACGTCAGCGCGGGCGAGGTCCTGCGGGCCATGACCTAGCTCGGCTTCACCTGTCGCACCCTTCCCAAGGCCGCGACGCGAGGATCGTCGATCCGCTCCAGCGGGCTTCCGCGATGCTCGGCGCCACTGTGCCCGCCTGACTCAGGAGCCCCCGATGAGGTTCTTACGCGCGAGTGAACGCCTCATGGAGCGCTGGGCAACGAATGTGCGGTGTTACCTGCTGCCGACCAAGCCGAAGCCGGGCGAGGTCGTGGCAATACTCCTGCGGCAGTGCGACGACAACGCCCTTATCTTCGGCCGGCAGCACATCGTCGTGCCCAATGCCTTCGTCATCGAACTGCCCCCGGATATCCACCGGCTGCTCTGCGACAGCCCCCTGCCCGTGGCACCCGCCCTCGTCCATCAGGTGTGCCGTCATGCCGCCGAACAGGGATACACCTTCGCCGGCCCGGTCGCCGTCGACCTACGCCCCGCTCCAGGTGACACGCCCGCCCGGTTCCGCGTCCACAGCCGCATCACCCCGGCGCGAGGGCGACCCTAGAGCGTGTCGTCAAACGATCTTGCCTGATACGTCGCCATGAACTGTCGGACGCCGAGTGGGAGTTCGTGCGGCCGCTGCTACCCCATGCCGAGACGGGGCGGAAACGGCTGGACGACCGGATGGTCCTGAACGAAATCGTGTGGAAGTTCCGGACCGGGTCCGCCTGGCGGGACGTGCCCGAGCGGTTCGGGTCCTGGGCCACCTTGCATACCCGGTTCCGCCGGTGGGCTGCCGACGGCACCTTCGACCGGATGCTGCGGGCCGCCCAGGCGAAGGCGGATGCGGCCGGGGCCGTCGACTGGATGGTGTCCGTCGACTCCACCATCGTGCGAGCCCACCAGCATGCCGCCGGGGCACGAAAAGGTGCCCCGATGGCCTTCGTCAAGCCGCGGTAGGGGCCGGCGGGTCGTAGAAGGTGCCGTCGCGGAGCATGGCGAAGAGCACGTCGATGCGGCGTCTGGCGAGGGCGATCAGGGCTGCGACGTGGTGTTTCCCCTCGCGGCGTTTTCTGTCGTAGTAGGCCCGTGACTCCGGTTGCGAGAGCGAGGCGAATGCGGCGAGGTAGAAGGCGCGTTTGAGCTGCTTGTTACCTCGCCGAGCGGGGTGTTCGCCGCGGATGGAGGAGCCGGAGGCGCGCGTGACCGGAGCCAGGCCGGCGTAGGCGGCCAGGTGTCCGGCCGTGGCGAAGCCACTGCCGTCGCCGACGTCGATGAGGATCCGGGCGGCGGTCCTGACCCCGATGCCAGGTATCGAGATCAGGACCGGGGAAAGAGGGTGAGCCTCCAGCAGTTCCTCGATCCGGGCTGCGAGGAGTCTGCGCTGGTCCACCAGGGAGCCGAGGCTGGAGACGAGATTGGGGATGATCAGTGCGGCGGCGTCGGTGCCGGGGACGACCACGGTCTGCTCGTCGAGCGCGGTAAAGATGTCCTCGACCAGGCGCTCGGCCATCCGCGGGGCCTTCGGCCGCAGCAGCGTGACCAGTTTGCGCCGCCCTGCCTTCCTCAGCAGGGCAGGAGAGCCGAAGCGCTCGAGGAGGGCGAGCACGGCAGGGTGGTCCAGGCGGGGGCCGAGGACCTTCTCAAGCGGCGGATGGATCTGTGTCCGCAAGCCCCTCAGGCGGTTCTTGGTCCGTGTCACCTCGCTGGCCAGGTCATCGTCGAACCCGGTCAGCATCTCCAGCTCGGCCACGGTCTCGTCAGCCGCCTCGATGGCCCGCAGCGTGTGCGGCATCGAACGGGCCGCGTCCGCGATGACATAGGCGTCGCGAGCGTCGGTCTTGGCCTCGCCGGGGTAGAGATCAGCGATCCGCCGCATCGTCAGGCCCGGCAGATAGGCGACACGACAGCCCGCGTCACGAGCCACCGCCAGAGGCAGTGCACCTATGGAAGCAGGCGGGTCCACCACCACCAGGACGGTGCCGTGCTTGGCCTGGAGCCTGGCAAAGACCTCGCGGAGCTTCGGCTCGGTGTTGGGCAGCCGCTTGTCGAAGGTCCTCTTCCCCTCCGGGGTGAGCGCCGTCGGCGGCGGGCGGTACGTACTCGAGCGCGGAGTGAAGACGTTCTTCGTTGTACCAGGTGACCCACTGGAAGATCGCCCGCTCGACCTGGTCGAAGTCCCGCCACGGCCCTTGCATCTCGATCAGCTCGGCCTTGAAGGTGCCGTTCAGCGCCTCGGCCATCGCGTTATCGTACGAGTCGGCCACGGAGCCGACGGAGGCGGCGGCACCGATGTCGGCGAGCCGGTCGGTATACCGAATTGGCACGTATCGGGACCCGCGGTCGCTGTGATGAATGAGGCCGGAGCCTGCCTTGATCCGGCGTCTCCACAGAGCCATCTCCAGCGTAACCAGGGCAGTTCAGTCCTCATGTGGTTCGCGACCTGCCAGAGCCTCTTTATAGATGCCGAGGTCCTTCGCGACGTGGCGATCGGGCGGCCGGTGATGCGGACCTCGCAGACCGCGCGCTCGCGGAGCTCGTCCGGGTATTTACGGTGCTGCCATGGTGCTGGTGGATCTCCTTCGCAGGACCGCAACCCTGGCATCGGGGACTCCACAAATCTCAGTACAGCTCAGCATCCCCGGTTGTTGAGAGTAGTGCCGGGCTGTCTTTGACACCCGGGTTGTAGTCCATCGGGTGGAGGGTCCTCGTCTTGTGCGTGTTGTCCCTTTAGTCTGGGCGGCAGCCGTCGAAGGGAGGCCGCCATGTCGGATAAGCCGATGGGCCCGCTGGGTACGGAGATGCGGGAGATCACATTCCCGGACCACTCCCGCGGGATCATCCTGGTGCAGGCGGGGACCCCACAGGACGAGGCCGATGAGATGGCCGCACGCGTGTGGGCCGAGCTGCCCAAAGGCTAGAGCCGTGAGGGAGTACCTGGAGAAGGCTGTCGAGGCGGCGTAGAGAGCCGGCAGCGACCGCCGCGTTTGCCTCTTCGCTCCCCGCCTGCGGTCATGGTTCTTGTCGGCGGCGGTGGTCTGCTTCCTGGAGGGCCCTCTTGTATGTTTCTGCGGCTTCTGGGGGTCGGCCTGCGCAGGCGCTGAGGTCGGCGGCCAGCAGCCTGTTGAGAACACTGGGTTGGCGCTTTCGGCTGTACTCGAGCAGCAGGAGGACTGTGAGCTCACCCTGGCGGAGATACAGATGCGTCAGGGAGTCGGACGCGCCGGAGACCAGCGCCCGGTGCACACGCTTTTCGTAGGCGCGTCTGTGCAGCTCGGCGAAACGGGTCTGAGGTTCCTCGAACACGCAGGGCTGGGCGGGAAGGTAGGGGGCCGGGCTGTCCAACAAGAAGGGGAAGTCCTGGCCATCCTGACAGTAGTACGGCTGTTCCCTGCTGCCGGATCCGGCAGGGTCGAGGCGGAAACGGACGACGAAGGCCGTCACGAGCCGGGGCCGGGAGCGGGCCGGCCTGAGTTCCACCGGAGACCGGACAGGGCCCGACCACGGCAGGTCAGCGCACTACAACACCTCGCCGAGGGCTGGGTGCTGAGCTCCTGGCGCACATCCAGGCAGCGCAGCCGGACACCGGGCTGCCCGGATCCCGTGTCGTACGGTCTGATGTCGCGGTCGCCCACCGTCCGCATCGGATCTCACCGAACCCGGCGGTGCCGCCGGTACGGCCGGAAGATCTGAACCAATACCGGGAATTCAGGCCGCGACGAGCTCCTGCTCGCAGTCCGGCGTCGTGACCTTGGGCTTCTTGTTCGGCAGCGAGAGCCGGACAACCTTGTGCCACGCGGAGAACACCTGCTTGGGCAGCGGGCCGGTGACGTACTCCAGCTCGTACTTCTCGAACAGCGCGCGCACCTTCACCGCGACCTCGGCGTACCGGTTGCTCGGCAGGTCCGGGAACAGGTGGTGCTCGATCTGGTGCGACAGGTTGCCGGTCATGAAGTGCATGGCCTTGCTGCCGCTGATGTTTGCCGAGCCCATCATCTGGCGCAGGTACCACTGGCCGCGCGTCTCGCCCTTGATCGACCGGCGCTCAAAGACCTGTACGCCCTCGGGGAAGTGCCCGCACATGATCACCGAATGGGACCAGATGTTGCGGACCAGGTTCGCGGTGAATGTGGCGGTAAGCGTGGTGAGGAACGACGGACCTGACAGCAGCGGGTGGATCACGTAGTCCTTGAGCACCTGCTTACGGATCTTGCGGCCCACGGCCGTGGCCCGCGCGCGGAACTCCGGGCTCTTGCGGCGGCGCTTGTGCAGGTTCTTGCCGAGCTCCAGGTCGTACGCTGCGATGCCGTACTCGAAGAAGCAGGCGTTGATGAAGTTCCACAGCGGCTGGCCGAGGTGGAACGGGTGCCACTTTTGGTCCTCGTCGACGCGCATGATGCCGTAGCCGAGGTCGTTGTCCTTGCCGATCACGTTGGTGTACGTGTGGTGCAGCTCGTTGTGCGAGTGCTTCCACTGCTCGGACGGCGAGACGTGATCCCACTCCCAGGTGGTGGAGTGGATCTTCGGGTCTCGCATCCAGTCCCACTGGCCGTGCAGGACGTTGTGGCCGATCTCCATGTTGTCCATGATCTTCGCCACGGACAGCCCGGCGGTGCCGAGCAGCCACGCGGGCGGGAAGATCGAGAACAGCAGCACGCCTCTGCTGACCAGCTCGAGCTTGCGCTGCGCCGAGATGACCTTACGGATGTAGGCGGCGTCTTTCTCGCCGCGGCTGGCGATCACCTCGTCGCGGATCGCGTCCAGCTCACGGCCAAGCTCCTTGATCTGCTCCGCGGTCAGGTGGGCGGTGGGGTCGATGGCGGTCAAGGTGCTCCTACCGTTCGATGTCGCAGGGGCCCGCCGCGGCGGACACGCAGGTCTGGATGAGGACGCCCGGCTCGGCCTCGGTGATCTCGCCGGTGCGCAGGTCGCGGACGGCGCCCGCCTTGAGCGGCGTGATGCAGCCGAAGCAGATGCCCATGCGGCACCCGGAGGGCATGAGCACGCCGGCCTCCTCACCGATGTCCAGCAACGGCGTGGCGCTGTCCGCATCGACGGTCTTGCCGGTGGCGCTGAATGTGACCTCGCCGCCGTCGCCGGCGACGACGATGCTGGGGCGGAAGCGTTCGGTGTGCAGGCGCTCTTGTACGCCGTGCTCGGTCCAGTGCTCTTCGGCGGCGTCGAGCAGGCCCGCGGGCCCGCAAGCCCAGGTCTCGCGCTCGGACCAGTCGGGCACGAGTTCGTCGAGACGGGCGATGTCGAGCATGCCGTCTGTGTCGGTGTGCACCTCCCTGAGCCGCAGCTTCTTGTCCGCGACCAGGTCGTGCAGTTCCTTGCGGAAAATCACGTCTTGCGGCTGTGGCGCGCAGTGGACCATGACGACGTCGTCGAACTCGATGTCGCGCAGTATGCCCATCACGGGCGTGATGCCGCTGCCGGCCGTCAGGTAGAGCACCTTGTCGGGCTTGGCCTGCGGCAGCACGAAGTCACCGGTCGGCTGGTCGAGCTGGATCAGCGTGCCCGGTTTCGCCCTGCGGACCAGGTAGTTGCTGACCTTGCCGTCCGGGATCGCCTTCACGGTGATCGTGACGCGGCCGTCCTGGCGGTTTGTCGGCGAGGTGAGGGAGTAGGCACGCCACAGGCGCACCCCGTCGACGTCGACCCCGATCCGCACGTACTGACCGGCTGTGTGGCCGCGCCAGCCCCGTCCTGGCCTGATCGCGATAGTCGCGGCGTCACCCGTCTCGGGGTGCACGGCCACGATGCGCCCACGCAGGTCAGCGCCCGCACGCAGCGGGCTGACCAGGTCGAGGTAGTCCGACGGCAGCAGCGGCGTCGTGACCATCTCCAGCAGTTTCCACGCCCTGCTGCGGAGGGCTGCACTCGTCATGACTCCAGCTTGCTGCGCCTCAAGGCGTAAAGTCCTGACCGCAGGACGTGAATCTGGTCGGCTGAATTGTTCGCAGGGAACAAAACGTGAGCCATGCAATCAGGAGGGCCAGCGGACTGGCCCTGGATGAGACGACGGTCACCGCACTTCGGGCCGCGCTGAAGACCACCGCCGACGAGGTCGTCCAGGCGATCATCGACGAGGTCCCTTCCTACGCCAACGCCCTTTCGGGCAGCATGGGCGGCACCATCCGCCGAGCCGTCCGCACCGCCCTGGGGCACTACCTGGACCTCGCGAGCGGGAACGCCACAGGCGGCGACGCCGGTGACGCAGCCTACGAGTTGGGCCGCGGCGAGGTGCGCGACGGCCGTTCGATGGACGCCCTGCTCAGCGCCTACCGCGTCGGCGCCCGCGTGGCCTGGCGATGCCTGGCAGCGGGTGCCGTGTCCGCAGGTCTGCCCGCCGCCGAGGTCGCCAAGTTCGCCGAGCTGACCTTCGCCTACATCGACGAGCTCTCCGCCGCGAGCGCCGCGGGCCACGCTGACGAACTGGCTGCCCGGGGCAGGGCCCACGAGCGCCAGCTGGAACACCTGGCCCGCGACCTTCTCGCCGGCGCGAGCCCGGACGTGCTGCTGGTCTCTGTTCAACGGGCCGGGTGGCAGCCTCCGGTTTCGCTGACCGCGGTCCTGCTGCCTGCCGCGCAGGCCAGGCCTGCCTACCGCGCGCTCGACCCGAGCACTCTCGTTCTCGACGATCTGCCGGATGCCACCGGTGTGCTGCTCGTCCCGGATGCCGACCGATCACATCTCTTGCGGCAGCTAACCGGCCGCACCGCCGTGGTCGGCCCGGCCCGGCCATGGACTCGTGCGTCCGCCTCGTACGCACGAGCCGTACGCGCGCGCTCCCTCTCCTCTGATATTCGCGACACCGAGGACCACCTGCCCGAGCTGGTGCTGAGCGCCGACGTGGACGCGTTCGCAGACCTGCGTGTCCAAGCCCTCGCACCGTTGCGGACCTTGCCTGTCGCGACCGCACAGCGGCTGGAGGAGACGTTGCGGGCGTGGCTGCTGCACCAGGGCAGGCGGGACGAGGTGGCGGCGGCGTTGTTCGTCCACCCCCAGACAGTCCGGTACCGGATGTCGCAGCTGCGGGAGCTGTTTCCGGATCTCGCATCGCCACACCGGGTCCTTGAGCTGACTCTGGCGGTCGGTCTCCGGGTCAGCTGACCGTCCACGGCCGCGTCCGCGAGCGGTCCAGGAATCGTGCCTCGTTCTCGGTGCCATCAGCTGGCTCATGCGGCCCGTGGGAAGAGCGGTATGAGCCAGCTGAGACCGGGGGTTGATGGAAGGCCGGGTAGTTAACGTATTCGTGCTGGTGGCAATGGGTTCATGGGTTGCCCTGGCTGTAGTTGGCGGGTCCGGTTTGGCGGATGAGTCCGTGGCGGGCCCATCATCCGCAAACAGAGCGGGCGCAACACCGATGCGCGGCCCTTCGTTTGCCGTTGCGGCGGGGGTTGCGCTGTGCGTTGCGGCGCCGGTTGCGCGGGCCGTTGCGGCGTCCGTTGCGCACGCACCACCGACCGCCCCGCGTTTTCCCAGGTCACAGCCCATTTTCCCGAAGCGCGCGGTCCTGACTTCCCCTTGTGGGAGGGGGTAGGCGGGGTTTCGCTGCGCGGGCGCGCCCGCTCTCGCCCGTAGCGGGACCTGGCCCGGGGGGCCGCTGCGCGGGGCTGACGAGAAGCGGGGTGCGGCCCGGCGGGGCGGGCCGCGGTGGCGGTCCGCGGGCTTTCCGAACGGCACGAGGCTCCCGGGAACCACGGGGAGAGAGAACTGTGCGAGGACTGCGAAAGCCACGCGAGGGTCGCCGCGCTCCAGGCCGAGCGCGAAAGCCGCGGGACTCGACATCACCGGCGCCCGCTGGGGCCTTCCCGGGGCCGAAGCCGTCCTCCGGCTCCGCACTGTGGAAGGCGTGCGCGGCGGCGCAGACGTACTCGGCAACGTGAACGAAGTCCAGCAGGACGTGCACCGTGATCCCGCGCCGGTGGGTGCCTGAGGTCGCGGGCCTGAGCTTGGTCGAAGGCATCGGCGATGACCTGCTCGGGTGGGCGGACCAGGGATGTGGCGACCGCACCACAGTGATCCCCCCGGACGGCGGCACTCCGACCACCACGCTGTATGACGCCGACGGCCACGCCACAGAGCTGCGTGAGTACACCG
>NZ_JARAVM010000065.1:0-26937 GCF_033792735.1 Streptomyces sp. PA03-3a | reverse complement strand
GTACAGCTCCCGCGGCGGCCCGCCCTCGGGCTCGCCGCCGGCGGCGGGGCCCGCGGCGGCCCAGGGAGCGGACGGGCGCCCGGGGGCGGCGCCGGCCGCCCACTGGGCGGAGGCGGAGGTGTGCAGGGCGGAGCCCTGGGGCGGCGCGGAAGCGTGCGGCGGCGGTATCGGGCGCGGTGGGGACCAGCTCGGCCGGGGGGTCGCTCCCCCGTTGTCGAAACCGGCGCTCACCCGGTGCCCCCTCACGGCCGCACGGCGGACGGCCCGTTCACGCGATGGACTGCGGCGTCACTCTACTGGGCGCGGCGACGTCACGACGCGTCAGTACGGATCACTTGCCCCTACCGCTCGGTAGGGGCATTCTGGCAAGCTTCGCGCATGTCTGATCAGGGAGCAGCTCGCGCCCGGTACGACCGGGCCACCGCCCACCTCGACGCGCCGGTGGCGATCGTGGATCTGGAGGCGTTCGACGCCAACGCGGACGACCTGGTCCGCAGGGCGGGCGGCAAGCCGGTCCGGGTGGCGTCCAAGTCGGTCCGCTGCCGCGCCCTTCTGGAGCGGGTACTGGAGCGGGACGGCTTCGCGGGGGTCATGTCCTTCACCCTCGCCGAGTCGCTGTGGCTGGCGCGCTCGGGCTTCGACGACGTCCTGCTGGCGTACCCCTCGGCGGATCGTTCCGCCTACGCGGAGCTGGCCGCGGACCCGAAGCTGGCGGCCGCGGTGACCGTCATGGTCGACGACGTGGCGCAGCTCGACCTCGTCGACTCCTCCCGCGCGGGCGGCTCCGAGATCGTCCGGGTCTGCCTGGAGCTGGACACCTCGCTGAAGATGCTGGGCGGCCGGCTCCGCATCGGGGCGCTGCGCTCCCCGCTCCACCAGCCGGAGCAGATGGCGGCGCTGGCCCGGGAGGTGTCCCGGCGGCCCGGCTTCAAGCTGGTGGGGATCATGGCGTACGAGGGCCATGTGGCCGGCGTCGGCGACTCGGTCAGCGGCCGGCCGCTGCGCTCGCGGGCGGTGCGGCTGATGCAGGCGGCGGCGCGCCGGGAGCTGGCGGCGCGGCGCGCGGAGGCCGTGCGGGCGGTGCGGGAGGTGGCGCCCGGGCTGGAGTTCGTCAACGGCGGCGGCACGGGCAGTGTGCAGAGCACGGCCGCCGAGGACGCGGTGACGGAGATCGCCGCCGGATCGGGTCTGTACGTGCCGCGGCTGTTCGACAACTACACCTCCTTCCGGGGCCGTCCGGCGGCGCTGTTCGCGCAGCCCGTGGTGCGGCGCCCGGGCGTGGGCGTCGTCACCGTCCTCGGCGGCGGCTACCCGGCCTCGGGCGCGGCCGGCCGGGACCGGCTGCCCGTCCCCTTCCTGCCGCAAGGGCTGCGCTACGACCCGCAGGAGGGGCCGGGCGAGGTGCAGACGCCGCTGCTCGGGACGGCCGCCGACGATCTGCTGATCGGCGACAAGGTGTGGTTCCGGCACGCCAAGGCGGGTGAGCTGTGCGAGCGCTTCGACACACTGCACCTGGTCGAGGGGGACCGGGTGGTGCGGGCGGTGCCGACCTACCGCGGTGAGGGCAGGACGTTCCTCTGACGCGCGGACGCCCCGGCCGGACGGACCGGACCGGGGCGCCCTCGTGCGGGGACGGGGGTCACACGCCGGTGCCGCCACCGGAGCCCGAGGCCTTGATGCCCTTGGTGATCTCGTCCATCACGGCGAGGCCGGGCGCCTTGGGGTTGATGTCGAAGCCGTAGCGGACGAGCACGAGCCTGTCGGGGTCCGACGGCGAGGGGAACACCAGCGACTGGACGTAGCCGTCGTCGCCCCTCTCGGTGACGACCTTCCAGCGCACCAGGTAGCCCTGCTCGCCCGCGACCGCGACCTTCTGCGACAGCAGCTGCGTGTGCGAGGTGATGTCGCCGTAGATCTTGCCGCCGTAGGCCCCCTCGGCGTTGGCGGAGATGTCCTCCTTGGCCGCGGCCTCGGCGGTGGTGGACTTCAGCTTCACCGACACGGCGGGCATCGAGAAGACGCCGCCGCGCAGGCAGTTGCTCGAGGGGTCGCCGGGGCAGGCGTACTCGCCCACGGTGAGCTCCGCGAGCCCGTACCGGCTGGTGGTGCCGGTCCAGCCGTCGGGCACGGGCAGGCTGACGCCGTCGACGGCGTCCAGGGCGAAACCGGGCTCGCTCTTGGGCAGGTCCGGCGGGCCGCCGCCGTCCGGGCCCTTCCCGGGGGCCGTGAGGGACGGGGCGGGCCGGGCGGAGTCCGCGCTGCCGCCGCCTCCCTTGCCGAGGGCGACGACACCTCCGACCACCGCACCCGCCACCACGACCGCGGCGATGACGGCGATCGCGATCAGACCGCCGCGCCGCTTGCCGGGAGCCGGCGGGAACGCGCCGGGGTGGCCGGGGTACTGGGGATGGCCCGGCGCCCCGGCGCCGAACGCCGGGGCGGGGGGTGGAGCGGTGCGGGTGTACTCGGTCCACTCGGTCCCGTCCCACCAGCGCTCCAGAGCGGGCCCGTTGCCTGTCTGCCCGGGTTCTGGGTACCAGCCGGGCGGGGTCGTCATGGTCACGGCGTCACCCTAAGGCCCGGGCCTTAAGATTCCCGTCAGTCGTCCGGTCACAGAGGGGTCACGTACGCTCCCGCGATACCCCCGTCCACCAGGAACTCCGCCCCTGTGATGAAGGACGCGTCGTCGCTGGCGAGGAAGGCGACGGCCGCGGCGATCTCCTCCGCCTCCGCGAAGCGGCCCACCGGGATGTGCACCAGGCGGCGCGCGGCGCGCTCCGGGTCCTTCGCGAACAGCTCCCGCAGCAGCGGGGTGTTGACCGGCCCCGGGCACAGCGCGTTGACCCGGATGCCCTCCCGGGCGAACTGCACGCCCAGCTCGCGGGACATCGCCAGCACGCCGCCCTTGGACGCGGTGTACGAGATCTGCGAGGTCGCCGCACCCATGACGGCGACGAAGCTCGCGGTGTTGATGATCGAGCCCTTGCCCTGGCGCTGCATGTAGGGCAGCGCCGCCTTGCAGCACAGGTACACCGAGGTGAGGTTCACCTCCTGCACGCGCCGCCACGCGTCGATGCCGGTGGTCAGGATCGAGTCGTCGTCGGGGGGCGAGATGCCCGCGTTGTTGAAGGCGACGTCGACCGAGCCGTAGGTGTCGTACGCCGCCTTGAACAGCGCCTCCACCTGTCCCGCGTCGGTCACGTCGGCCTCGACGAACAGCCCGCCGGTCTCCTCGGCGGCCGCCTTGCCCGCGGCCTCGTCGATGTCGGCGCACACCACGTGCGCGCCCTCGGAGGCGAGCCGGCGCGCCGAGGCGAGCCCGATGCCGCTGCCGGCGCCGGTGACCACCGCCGTCCGGCCCACCAGGCGGCGGCACACCACTGCTTCTGCTTGCGTCATTGCCGGGATCACTCCTCCGTGCTGATGAAGACGTTCTTGGTCTCGGTGAAGGCGGCCAGCGCGTCCGGGCCGAGCTCGCGCCCGAGCCCCGACTGCTTGAACCCGCCGAACGGTGTCCAGTAGCGCACCGAGCTGTGGGAGTTGACCGACAGGTTGCCTGCGGCGGTGCCCCGGGCCAGTCGCAGGGCGCGGCCGACGTCCCGGGTCCAGATCGAGCCGGACAGGCCGTACGGGGTGGCGTTGGCCAGGCGCAGCGCGTCGGCCTCGTCCTCGAAGGGCAGGACGACGGCGACCGGACCGAAGACCTCCTCCACCGCGACGCGCCCGGCCGGATCGGCGGGGGTCAGCACGGTCGGCGGGTACCAGAAGCCCTTGCCCTCCGGGGCCGTGCCGCGGATCGCGACGGGCGCGTCGGGGGCCACGTACGAGCGGACGCGCTCCCGCTGCGCGGCGGAGATCAGCGGGCCCATGTCGGTGGCCGGATCGGAGGGGTCGCCGACGCTGACGGCCAGGACGGCGGGCTCCAGCAGTTCCATGAAGCGGTCGTACACCTGCCGCTGCACCAGGACGCGGGTGCGGGCGCAGCAGTCCTGGCCGGCGTTGTCGAGGAAGGCCATCGGCGCCGTCGCCGCGGCCTTCTCCAGGTCCGCGTCGGCGAAGACGATGTTCGGCGACTTCCCGCCGAGCTCCAGGGTGACCCGCTTGAGCGTGCCGGCGCAGGTGGCCATGATCTGCTTGCCGACACGGGTCGAACCGGTGAAGACGATCTTCGCCACACCCGGGTGCTCGACCAGGGCTGCCCCCGCGACCGGACCCTCGCCCGGCAGCACCTGGAAGAGGTGCTCGGGCAGTCCCGCCTCCAGCGCCAGGTCGGCCAGGCGCAGCGCGGTCAGCGGGGTGGTCTCGGCGGGCTTGAGGATCACCGCGTTGCCCGCCGCGAGCGCCGGGGCGGTCCCCCAGGCGGCGATGGGCATGGGGAAGTTCCAGGGGGCGATGACGCCGACGACGCCGAGCGGTTCCAGGAAGGTGACGTCGATGCCGCCGGGCACCGGGATCTGCCGGCCGCTGAGCCGTTCGACACCGCCCGCGGCGTAGTCGAGCAGGTCGCGGACGTTGCCGGCCTCCCAGCGGGCGTTGCCCGCGGTGTGCCCGGCCTCGCGCACCTCCAGGGCGGCCAGGTCGCCGGCGTGGGCGTCCACGGCGGACGCGAAGCGGCGCAGCAGCCTGGCCCGGTCGGCCGGGGCAAGGGCCGCCCAGGCGGTCTGGGCGCGGGCCGCGCGGGCCACGGCGGCGTCGACGTCCTCCCGGCGCGCCGCGGGGACGGTGGCGATCACCTCCTCGGTGGCCGGGTTGAGCACGTCCAGCGCTTCGAGCGGTTCGGGTGCTTCGGGCACTCGCTGCCTCACATGCGTTCGAAGGAGCGGTAGCGCTCCCAGTCGGTGACGGCCGTGTCGTACGCGTCCTGTTCGACGCGGGCCATGTTCAGGTAGTGCTCGACGACCTCGTCGCCGAAGGCCGCTCGGGCGATCGGGCTGGCCTCCCACAGCTCGGCGGCCTCGCGGAGCGTGGCCGGCACGTGCGCGACGCCGTCGCTGGCGTAGGCGTTGCCGGTGACGGGCTCGGGGAGGGTGAGCTTCTGCTCCACGCCGTGCAGACCGGCTGCGATCATCCCGGCGACGGCGAGATAGGGGTTGACGTCGCCGCCGGGCACCCGGTTCTCCAGGCGCAGCGCGGACGGGGAGTGCCCGACCACGCGCAGCGCGCAGGTGCGGTTGTCCGGGCCCCAGGCGACGGCGGTGGGGGCGAAGGAACCGGGCCTGAACCGCTTGTAGGAGTTGATGTTGGGCGCGTACAGCAGGGAGAAGTCGCGCAGCGCGGCGAGCTGCCCGGCCAGGAAGTGCCGCATCGTCTCCGACATGCCGCCCGGCTCGTCGCCGGCGAAGACCGGCCGCCCGTCCTCGTCGCGCAGCGAGAGATGGATGTGGCAGGAGTTGCCCTCGCGTTCGTTGTACTTCGCCATGAACGTCAGGGAGTAGCCCTCCTGCGCGGCGATCGACTTGGCGCCGGTCTTGTAGACGCTGTGCTGGTCACAGGTGACCAGGGCCTCGTCGTAGCGGAAGGCGATCTCGTGCTGGCCGAGGTTGCACTCGCCCTTGGCGGACTCCACGCGCATCCCGGCGGCGCCCATCTCGTTGCGGATGCGGCGCAGCAGCGGCTCGACGCGGCCGGTGCCGAGCAGGGAGTAGTCGACGTTGTACTGGTTGGCGGGGGTCAGGTCGCGGTAGCCGTTCGTCCAGGCCTGCTCGTAGGTGTCCTTGAAGACGATGAACTCCAGCTCGGTACCGGCGTACGCGGACCAGCCGCGCTCGGCGAGCCGCTCGGTCTGGCGGCGCAGGATCTGCCGCGGCGAGGGGGCGACCGGGGTCGAGCCGTGGTCGAGCAGCCGCAGGTCGGCGATGACGAGCGCGGTGGCGGCGTCCCAGGCGGTGATCCGCAGGGTGCCGAGGTCGGGGTGCATGGCGAAGTCGCCGTAGCCCCGCTCCCAGGAGGACAGGGCGTAGCCGTCCACGGTGTTCATGTCGGCGTCGACGGCGAGCAGGTAGTTGCAGCCCTCGGTGCCGTGCTCCAGGACGTCGTCGAGGAAGTGCCGGGCGGCGAAGCGCTTGCCCTGGAGGCGCCCCTGCATGTCGGTGAAGGCGACGACCACCGTGTCGATCTCTCCGGAGTCGACGCGTCGCCGCAGGTCGTCGGTGCTGAGCGGGGCTGTTCGGTGCACCACGGGTGATCACCTCTCCTACCGTCCGACAGGTGATCCAAAAGTACGGGCCCGGGGCTCAGTTGGGTACGGTGCAAGAAGAAATCCGCGCGTCGCAGGGAGGCTCCCGTGGCCCGTCCGCTGATCGGTGTCAGCACCTACTGGGTCGGCTCGGCCCGCTGGGGCGGCTGGGACCTGCCCTCCGCCCTGCTCCCCGCCGGGTACCCGCTGCTCGTACGGCGCTCCGGCGGCCTCGCCGCGCTGCTCCCGCCGGACGACCCCTCCCACGCCGCGGACGCCGTGGCCCGGCTGGACGGGCTGGTGGTCGCCGGCGGCCCGGACGTGGAGCCCGCGCGCTACGGCGCCGAGCCCGACCCGCGCACCGACCCGCCGGCGCGGGAACGCGACGCCTGGGAGCTGGCCCTCATCGACGCCGCGCTCGCCGCCGGGGTGCCCCTGCTGGGCATCTGCCGGGGGATGCAACTGCTCAACGTCGCCCTCGGCGGCACGCTCACCCAGCACATCGACGGCCACCGCGGCCCCCGGGTGGGCGTGTTCGGCCGCCACACCGTCAAGCCGGTCCCCGGCACGCGCTACGCGGAGGCGGTGCCGGAGGCCGCGACCGTGCCCACCTACCACCACCAGGCGGTGGACGCCCTCGGCCGCGGGCTGGTGATCAGCGCCGAGGCCGAGGACGGCACGCCGGAGGCCGTCGAGCTGCCGGGCGACCGCTTCGTACTGGGGGTCCAGTGGCACCCCGAGATGGACGAGGACGAACGGGTGATGCGGGCCCTGATCGCCGCGGCGGCCGGCGCGGTCAGAGCTGCATCTTGAAGCCGACGTGCGAGGCCGTGAAGCCGAGGCGCTCGTAGAAGCGGTGCGCGTCGGTGCGCGCCCGGTCCGAGGTGAGCTGCACCAGCGTGCACCCCAGGCGGCGGGACTCCTCGACCGCCCACTCGATCAGCTGCGTCCCCAGGCCGCCGCCCCGGGCGCCGCGGTGCACGCGCACCGCCTCGATGACCGAGCGCGTCGTGCCGCGCCGTGACAGCCCCGGTATCACCGACAACTGCAGCACGCCGACCGGAACGCCGTCCCGCTCCGCGACGACCACGTGCTGCCCGGGGTCGGCGACGACGCGTTCGTACGCCGCGTAGTACGGCTCCAGGTCGTCCGGGGTCTCGCGGCCCCGGCCGAGCCCGTCGTCGGCGAACATCGCCACGACGGTGGGGATGTCCTGGCGGGTGACGGGGCGGAAGTGAAGATCGCTCATGTCCGCAGCGTAGGACTCAGCCTGGTGCGCAGCCACGACAGGGCCGCCTCCCCCTGCGCCCGCTGGAAGGCCCGCAGTGTGGGCAGCCCATGGGGCGCCGGCCGGCGGGCGTGGACCAGGAACATCCCGGTGAGTGCCGCCAGCGCCGCGTCCACCGCCGCCGGGTCCGCGTCGCGCGCCGGCGGGTGGTCCGTGAAGAGCCCCTCCGGATCCGGGCCGCCCTGCATCACGATGCTCGGCAGCATGCAGAGCAGGTCGAACCACGCGGTCGACGTGCAGGCCCACGGCCAGTCCACGAACACGACCCGGCCGTCGGGGGTCAGCAGGATGTTGTCCGCCCGCAGATCGCCGTGGGCGAGCGTGTCACCGGCCAGCGCCTGCGGCCAGCCCGACTCCAGGGCGGCGAGGTCCTCCAGATGCGCTGCTGCCCAGGGATCGAGGCCGCGCAGGTCGTCCCTGCCGGCGTTCCGCTCCGCGGCCAGCTCCGCCCAGCAGCCGAAACTCCCCACGAGGCGCTCGGCGGCCGGCGGCGCCGCGACCGGACCGGGCGTCAGCCGGACGGCCAGATCGCCCAGCGCGACCATGACACGGCGCAGTTCCTCCGCGTCCCAGGGGTTCACCGGGTGGCGGCCGGGCACGTCCTCGAAGGCCAGGACGACCCATCCGTCCTGCTCGAAGGAGTGCAGCAGACGCGGTGCCGGAACATCCCGGGGCAGGTCGGCGGCGATCCGGGCCTCGGCCCGGTGAATGTGCGGCGAATCCGGGTTCTGCGCCGGGCTCACGGCCTTCACGAAGGCGCGGCGGCCGTCGGTGAGAGTGAGGCGGGCGGCCACGCCAGGGGAGAAACCGCCCGTCTGGTCGGCGGCGCCGGCCACGGGGGCGCCCAGGCGTGCCTCGACGGCGGTGGAGAGGTCACGCGGCAGGGAGGCCCAGGTGGCACGTGTCATCCCCCGAGGATCGCGGGCTTCGCCCGCGGGGGCCAACGGGTTTTGCCGGTGCGTCCGGAGTACGTCCGGGGTCGGTTGTTGCGGCCGGTTGTTGTGTGCGGGTCGTTTGCGCCTGCGGCGGGCGTCCCCCGCCCTCCGCCCGAGCGCCCGGCGCGGTCAGTGACCGCCTCGCGGGGTGCGTGGTGGGCCGGGGACGGGGCCTCCGGGGCTGCACGTCCTGGACTGGGTTATTTACGTGCATGGCGGGCGGTCCGGATCGGTGCCGTCTGTGCCGCACACAAATATCCCGCAGCGTCCAGAACATCCACCCTCCCCCAGCCTTCGGCCGGGGGTGCCCCCAACTCCCCCGCCCCCTCCGTATCGTCAGGCGGCTGACGGCCGGAGGGGGGTGAAGAGGCGGTCCGGGGTGCCGCACATGGCTTACCCGACGCCCACGGCCATCCCGGCGCGCTCGTGCTGACGCCGGCAGAAGGGTGAGCGGCCCATTGTCGTGTGCGGGTTGTTTGCGCCTGCGCGGGCTGCCCCCCGCCCGCCCTCACTCCCCCAGCCTTCGGCCGGGGGTGCCCCCAACTCCCCCGCCCCCTCCGTATCGTGGGGCGACTGATGGCCGGAGGGTGGTGAGGAGGCGGTCCGGGGTCGCCGCACACGTCCTACTCGACGCCCACTCCATCCAGTTCGATGCCGTCGGCAAGGTGAGCGGGCGCCGGTTTGGCTGCTCGCCGAAGGACAGAGGTGTGGCACCTCCACCGCAGGGGTTGCCTGCGTCACGGCGAGCGCGAGGGCGAGGGCCCCTGGCCACCGGTGCGGGCACTCTTGCTCGGCCTGAGGCGGGGGGACCCCTTGCCGGTGGCGGTTTCCTGCGGTGCGGGGAGGGGGCGTACCCTTCACCCTCCACCGGGCGTTGGTCGCCGAACGATACGGAGGGGGCGGGGGAGGTGGGGGCACCCCCGGCCGAAGGCTGGGGGAGGGTGGGCGTTCTGGACGCTGACGTGTATGTGTTGTGCGGCACGGACGGCAAGGACAAGTAGCGCCCGCCATGCACATAAATATGCGGTACAGAATGCCCAGCCCCGGAGGCCCCGCTCCCGGCCCACCACGAACCGCGCGAGGCCCGCACCAACCATCCCGGGCAATCGGGCGGGAGGGCGGGGGATGCCCGCCGCAGGCGCAAACAACCCGCACACAACAACCGGCAGCAAGGGGCACCCACCCGGGAGCCCGGCGCAGCCGCCCGCAGGCGCAACGGAGCCGCACACGACAACCGGCAGCAACAACCGACCCCGGTCCCACCGCGCTAGCGGGTTTCCCGGGTCAGCCGCCCCGCCGGGGCCGGCGGGGCGAGGGCGGCGGCGAGCACGGCGGGCGCCTCGGCGAGGGACGGGCCGTACCAGGTGAGGTGACGGCCGCTGACCAGGGCCGCGGGTATCTCCGGGAACGCCTCCGGCCCGTCGTCGGCCGTGAACCGGTACGGCTCGTCGGGCAGTACGACGAGGTCCGCCCCGCTGCCGGTGAGCTCGTCGACCGGCACCCGCGGATACCGCTCCTGGTGGTCGCCGTAGACGTTCTCGACCCCCAGCCGGGCCAGCAGGTCGCCGGCGAAGGTGTCCCGGCCAAGCACCATCCAGGGGCGGCGCCAGACGGGGACGACGGCCTTGCGGGGGTGGGCGGCGGGCCGGAGCGACGCCCAGGTCTTCTCCGCGGCGTCGAGCCAGGCCGGGCGCGGCAGCCCGCAGGCCTCGACGACCACGCGGTGCAGTTCCCGGAAGGCCTGGGGAAGGCTGCGTACCTCCGTCACCAGCACCGTCAGCCCCGCCGCGCGCAGCGCGTCGAGGTCGGGCGCGCGGTTCTCCTCCTCGTTGGCGATCACCAGGTCGGGAGCGAGCCGGACGATCTCCGCGATGTCGGGGTTCTTCGTGCCCCGGACCCGCGTGACGCGCAGGTCGGCCGGCTGGTTGCACCAGTCGGTGGCGCCCACGAGCAGGGCGGGCGCCGTGGTCGCCACCGCCTCGGTGAGCGAGGGGACGAGGGAGACCACACGCCGTGCGGGGCCGGAGTCGCGACGGGTCATGTCCCCACCGTATCGATCCCCGCCGGACGGGGAGGGCCGGACGGCGCGGCTCCGGCACCAGGGAGGGGAAGTGCCGGGTGCCGCGCCGTCCGGGGCCGGGGTCCGGTCAGCCGACCGGGGCGAGCCGGTCCGTGAGACCGGGGTGGGCGTCGAGCCAGTCGCGTACGCCGTCCTGCTCGTGGCCCTGGCCGGCCTTGTGCACGGCACCCTCCAGGCCCGTGAGCTCCTTCTCGCTCAGCTTGAAGTCCGCCAGCCACTTCGCGACCTTCGGCTCGTCGCCGACGAAGCCGTTGCGGGCGAGGGTGTGGATGCCGTCGCCCTTGCCCCAGGCGCCGAGCGGGTCCTTCAGCTTCTTCAGGCTGTGCTCGCTGTAGGCCCAGTGCGGGGACCACAGGGTCACGACGACCGGCTCCTTCGCCTTCATGGAGCGGTCGAGCTGGGCGAGCATGCTCGCGGTCGAGCCGGTGGTGACCTTGTACTCGCCCTGCAGCCCGTACTTCTCCAGCACCGTGTCGTTGAGCATCTTCATCATCCCGGCGCCGGGCTCGATGCCGATGATCCGGCCGCCGAACTGCTTGCCCTTGCCCTTGAGGTCGGCCAGCGAGTCGATGCCCTTGACGTAGGAGGGCACCGTCAGTTCGAGCGAGGTGGGGCCGTACCAGGAGCCGTAGTCGTCCAGCTCGTTCTTGTACTTCTCCCAGT
This sequence comes from Streptomyces sp. PA03-3a, assembly GCF_033792735.1. Classification (NCBI taxonomy): domain Bacteria; kingdom Bacillati; phylum Actinomycetota; class Actinomycetes; order Kitasatosporales; family Streptomycetaceae; genus Streptomyces; species Streptomyces sp. PA03-3a. The sequence goes on along the minus strand of NZ_JARAVM010000065.1, from coordinate 15,796 downwards.
ACGACCGGTGCGTGACGGGCAGCCAGGAGTCGGTCTCGAAGTCGACCCGTCCCGCGGACATGCCGGTGTAGAGGGCGCCGACGTCGTACTGGGTGACCTTCGGCTCGTACCCGCGCCGCTCCAGCAGCTCCTTCCACAGGTAGGTGGAGGCGATGCCCTCGTCCCAGGGGATGTAGCCGATGTCGACCTGGCGGCCCTTGCCGACGTCGTCGGCCTCGGGGACGGCGGTCCTCTCGTCCCCGCCGCCGAGGACGCCCATCCCGCCGGCGGTCAGCGCGAGGGCGACGATGCCGACGACGGCGACGGAGGTCTGCGGACGGTACTTCCACAGCCGCGCTCCGCGCGGGGAGGCGGCCGCGGCCATGGCGCGCCGGCCCAGCGGGGAGACGCGGGTGCCGAGGGCGCCGGTGACGCGGTCGAGGTACATGGCGAGGATGACCACGGACAGGCCCGCCTCGAAGCCGAGGCCGATGTCGACCTGGCTGATGGCGGTGAAGACGGAGGCGCCGAGGCCGCCGCCGCCGACCATTCCGGAGATGACGACCATGGACAGCGCGAGCATGATCACCTGGTTGACGCCCGCCATGATCGTGGGGAGCGCGAGCGGCAGTTGCACCCTCAGCAGGGTGCTGCGCGGGGCGGTGCCGAAGGCCTCCGCGGCCTCGACGAGCTCCTCGTCGACCTGCCGGATGCCGAGTTCGGTCATGCGCACGCCCGGCGGCAGGGAGAAGACGATGGTGGCGATGATGCCGGGCACCTGGCCGACGCCGAAGAAGAAGATGCCGGGGATCAGGTAGACGAAGGCGGGCATCGTCTGCATGAAGTCCAGCACCGGGCGCAGGGCGGCGGAGACGGTGCGGTTGCGCGCCGACCAGATGCCGAGCGGCACGGCGAGCACGATGGTGATCACGGTGGCGACGAGCACCAGGGACAAGGTCTCCATGGCCTCGTCCCACTGCTGCACGGAGACGACGACGGCCAGGCCCGCGAAGGCGAGCACCCCGGCGGTCAGGCCGCGCAGCCACAGCGCGAGGACCGCGAGGATCCCGGCGAGCAGCAGCGGTGCGGGGGCCTGCAGCACGGCGTCCAGGCCGTCGTACATGCCGGAGACGACGGCGCTGATGACGTCGAAGAGCGGGCCGAAGTGGTCGCGCAGATAGGTGACGGCGCTGTCGGTCCAGTCGCCGAGGGGCAGCCTAGGCACGCGCCGCCTCCTTCCTCGGCCGCGCCGGCACCCCGGGCGCGGCGGTCGGGGCCGCGTGGGCCGTGTCGCCGGTGCAGGGGGTCACCGGTCCGTCGTGGTCGCCGAGCGCCGCGAGCAGCCGCTGCCTGGCGATGACGCCGACCACGTCGCCGGCCTGGTCGCGGACGGTCACGGGGTGCGGGACGCGCGCGCTGACCGGCAGGACGTCGGCGAGCGGGGTGCGCGGGGCGACCGTCTCGCAGCGGCAGTCGCCGGCGTCGGGACGCTGCGGCGGCTCCATGACGGTGCCGGCGGTCAGCACGCGGGAGCGGTCGACGTCGTGCACGAAGGAGCTGACGTAGTCGTCGGCGGGGCGCAGCAGGATGTCCTCGGGGGTGCCGACCTGGACGATGCGCCCGTCGCGCATGACGGCGACGCGGTCGCCCAGCCGCATGGCCTCGTTGAGGTCGTGGGTGATGAAGACGATGGTCTTCTTCAGGCTGCGCTGGAGTTCGAGCAGCTGGTCCTGCATGTCGCGGCGGATCAGCGGGTCGAGCGCGCTGAAGGACTCGTCCATGAGGAGCACGTCGGCGTCGGTGGCGAGCGCGCGGGCCAGGCCCACGCGCTGCTGCATGCCGCCGGAGAGCTCGTCGGGCCAGGAGTCGCCCCAGCCCGACAGGCCGGTGAGTTCCAGGGCCTGCGCGGCGCGCTTCTCGCGTTCCTTGCGGCCCACGCCCTGCACCTCCAGGCCGTACGCGGCGTTCTGGAGGACGCTGCGGTGCGGGAAGAGCGCGAAGTGCTGGAAGACCATGCTGATGCCGTGCGAGCGCACGCGGCGCAGTTCGCGGGGGCTGAGTGCGGTGAGGTCCCGGCCGTCGAAGAGCACCCGTCCCGCGGTGGGGGGATTGAGCCCGTTGAGCGTGCGCAGCAGGGTGGACTTGCCCGATCCGGACAGGCCCATGACGACGAAGATCTCGCCCTCGCGGACGTCGAAGCTCGCGTCGATCACCGCGGCGGTCGTGCCGCTCTCGCGCAACTCCTCGCGTCCGGTCCCGGCCTCCAGACGGCGCACGCCGTCCTCGGGATCGGCACCGAACACCTTGTACAGATGCTCTGCCTGCAGCCTGTACACATACACCTCACGTGTCGTAGGGAGGACGACCGGCTGCCCCCGCACGCTGGTCGCGGAGCGCTCCTGTCCCGCTCCGGGACGGCGGCTGCCCCGACCCAAGCGGAGCAAACCGTTCCGTGACGGAGGTCACGGTGGCCGGGGTGTCGGCGGCGTGCGGCATCATCGGCGTGTGACTCGACGCCTGATGCTCCTGGACACCGCCAGCCTCTACTTCCGCGCGTACTTCGGCGTGCCCGACTCGGTGCGCGCTCCGGACGGCACGCCCGTCAACGCGGTGCGCGGGCTGCTGGACTTCATCGCCCGCCTGGTCGCCGACCACTCCCCCGACGACCTGGTGGCCTGCATGGACGCTGACTGGCGGCCGCAGTGGCGGGTGGATCTGATCCCCTCGTACAAGGCGCACCGCGTCGCCGAGGAGGTGCCCGGCGGCTCGGACGTCGAGGAGGTGCCGGACACCCTGTCGCCGCAGGTCCCGGTGATCGAGGCGGTGCTGGACGCGCTGGGCATCGCCCGGGTGGGCGTCGCCGGCTACGAGGCGGACGACGTGATCGGCACCCTGACGGGCCTGGCGCCGGGGCCGGTGGACATCGTCACGGGCGACCGCGACCTGTTCCAGCTGGTGGACGACGCCCGCGGGGTGCGGGTGCTGTACCCGGTCAAGGGCGTGGGCGCGCTCGACCTGGTGGACGAGGCGTGGCTGCGCGCCAGGTACGGCGTGGACGGACCCGGCTACGTGGACCTGGCGCTGCTGCGCGGCGACCCGAGCGACGGCCTGCCGGGCGTGCCGGGGATCGGCGAGAAGACGGCGGCCAAGCTGCTGGACGCGTACGGCGACCTGGCCGGGATCATGGCCGCCGCCCACGACCCCGCGTCCAAGGTCACCCCCGCGCAGCGCAAGCGGCTGCAGGAGGCCGCGCAGTACGTGGCGGTCGCGCCGAAGGTGGTGCGGGTGGCCTCCGACGTGCCGCTGCCGGAGTTCACCCCGGAGCTGCCGCGCGAGCCGCGCCGGCCCGAGGAACTGGCCGCGCTGGCCGAGCGCTGGGGGCTGGGCGGCTCGCTGCAGCGGCTGCTCAGCGTGCTGGGGCCGGAACGGGCCGGGTGACGGCGAGCACGTCGCGGTCGGGCTGGAGGGTGAGGCCGACGGTCGGTCGGATCTCCTCGTCGCCGGTGTCCAGGTGGAAGCGGCTGCCGAGGGTGGCGAGCACGATCACCGCCTCGACCATCGCGAAGCGCGCCCCGAGGCAGGCCCTGGTCCCCCCGCCGAAGGGGAACCAGGTGTGGTCGGTGATCGCGTCGGGCGCCCCGTCCAGCCAGCGCTCGGGGCGGAACTCGTCGGGTTGCGGCCAGCGGCGCGGGTCGCGGTGGGTGGCCCAGGGGCTGATCCAGACCTGGGTGCCGGCCGGGACGGGCTCCCCGCCCAGGGTGGCGCCCTCCTCGGCGACGGCCAGGTTGAGCCAGACCGTGGGCCGCAGGCGCAGGGTCTCCTTCACGACGGCCTCGGTCCAGCGCAGTCGGGCGTAGTCGTCGAAGCCGGGGGTGCGGCCGCCGAGCACCAGGTCCAGTTCCGCGGTGAGCGCCTCACGCGCCTTCGGGTTGCGGGAGAGCAGGTACCAGGCCCAGGTGAGCGTGGTGGCGGTGGTCTCGTGGCCGGCGTTGTAGAGGGTGACGGTCTCGTCCCGGATCTCCTTGTCGGTGAGCGGGACGCCCGCTTCGTCGACGGCGGTCAGCAACCGGCTGAGCAGGTCGTCGCGTTCGCCGCCGGCCTCGCGGCGGGCGGCGACGATCCGGGCGACCTCGGCGTCGAGGGTGTCGACGGCGGCCTTGAAGCGCAGGCGCCCCGGGGTGCGGAACCAGTCGGGCAGCATCGCGCCGAGGCCGCGGAACTCGGCGCCCATCTGCTGCTGGGCGACGTCCATGCAGCGCCCTATGACCTCCTCGCGGACGGCGGCGTCGGTGCCGAACACCGTGCGCACCGCGATGCGCTGGGTCAGTCCGGTCATCTCGCGGCGGATGTCGATCCGTTCGCCGACGCTCCAGCGCTCGGCCACCTCCCGCGCGCAGTCGGCCATCGTCGCCGCGTAGGCGCGCACCTGCTTGGGCCGCACCGAGGGCTGGACGAGGGACCGCTTGCGGCGCCAGTCGGCGCCCTTGGCCACCACGACCCCCTCGCCCATGAGGTAGCGGAAGGACCATCCGAGATCGGGCAGCGAGAAGGTCGACTCGCGGGCCGACAGCAGTTCCCCGATGAGTGCGGGATCATTGAGGAAGCGCGCGGGAGTGCGGCCCATGGCCCAGGTGACCTGCCCGGCCCCGCACTCGCGGAGCGCGGTGAAGAAGGCGAGCGGGTCCTTGGCGAACTGCGGGAGGTTCCCCAGCAGCGGCACCCCGCGGGGTCCTGCGGTGATCGCGGTGGCGGTGTCGGAACCCATGTGCGCCGGCCTCCCGGGTAGCGTCTGATCGCGTCCGTCCCATCAAAATCGGCGAACGGCGGATCGGAACCGGTGATCGAAGATCTCGTGATCTTTCCGAGACCGGGCTGCGCAGGACGGCGCGGATGGGTTAGGCTTGCCTAACTTGATGCGAGGAGTGTGCTCATGGCAGACCGTCCGGTGCGCAGGAAGCCGCAGCTCAACCGCGCGCGGGTGCAGCACGTGGAACGGCTGACCCCGCACATGATCCGCGTGGTGCTCGGCGGTGAGGGCCTCACGGGGTTCCCCGTGGGCGAGTACAGCGACCACTACATCAAACTGCTCTTCCCGGCCGAGGGCGTGCGGTACCCCGAGCCGTTCGACCTCCAGCGGATCCGCGCCGACTTCCCCCGCGACCAGTGGCCGCGTGTGCGGACGTACACGGTGCGCCGCTGGAACGCCCAGGCACGCGAGCTGACGGTCGACTTCGTGTACCACGGCGACGAGGGCCTGGCCGGCCCGTGGGCCGCCCGCGTCCAGCCCGGCGAGGAGGTGCTCTTCCTCGGCCCCGGCGGCGCCTACGCGCCCGACTCGGCCGCCGACTGGCATCTGTTCGTGGGCGACGAGAGCGCGCTGCCGGCGATCGCCGCCTCGTTGGAGCGGCTACCCGAGGGCGCTCCCGCCCGGGTGTTCGTCGAGGTCTCCGGCCCGGAGGAGGAGCAGAAGCTCTCCACGCCCGGTGACGCCGAGGTCGTCTGGGTGCACCGCGGTTCCGGCCGGGTCGGCGAGGAACTGGTCCCTCTCGTGGCCGGGCTGGAGTTCCCGCCGGGTGACGTGCAGGCCTTCGTCCACGGCGAGGCGGGCTTCGTCAAGCGGCTGCGCCACCTGCTGCGGGTCGAACTCGGCGTACCGCGCGAACGGCTGTCGATCTCGGGTTACTGGCGCACCGGTCACGATGAGGACGGCTGGCAGGCCTCCAAGCCGGACTGGAACCGCCGGATCGAGGAGGAGCAGGAGACCCCGCCGCAGGCCCTCGCCTCCTGACGTCGCGTCGCCGTGCGCGCCGGCGACGAACGCTCCGTCCGGCGTGCCAGGAGAGTACCTGCGCGCACGTCGGTCGGTGCTGGGACACTGGCCACATGGCCGCACCCGAACCCGAACCCTCCCCGCTTCCGGGCCTGATGCCCGAGGCGCAGCCGGCCGGGGAGCGTCCGCGTGTCCTCTGCGCCGACTGCCACCGGCCCCTGAGCGCGCACGACGCCCGGCTGTGGGGCCGGGGCCGCGGCTGCCGGCGCAAGCACGGGCTCGACGCGGCCCCGCGCATCGGACGCTTCGACGTCGAACAGGACCGGCTGCCGGGTATGTGAAGCCGCGCCGCACCGGGCGGCGCGGCGAGCTCCTACGGTTCAACCGTGCACCCCACACCCCCAGAACCGCATCGCCGGCGACCTCACCGAGGACCGCCTCGCCCCTGCCCTCGTGCCCACGGCACAGGTCACCGGCCCCCTGGGAGGCCGGAAATGACACAGCGTGGGGAACGCGCCGCGCGATCCTCCACGACCTCGTACGGGTCGCCGTCGACGGCGGCGATCCCGTCGCGCCGGCGGTCGTGGCCGACGCCCTGGCGCAGGTGCCGGAGCCCTTCCATGAGCGGTGGGCCGCCGTCCTCGCGCCCGACTGGCACCCGGGCCTGGCCACGGAGTTCAACGGCGCGGTCTGGCCCTGCCTCGGCTCCGCGGTCTGGGCCGTGCGGACGACCGGGGATTTCGAGGCCGCGCTGCGCGCCGCGGTCGACCTGGGCGGCGACACGGACACCGTCGCCGCCGTCACGGGCACCCTCGCCGGCGCGGCCCACGGCCTCGCCGCCGTGCCGGGCCGCTGGACGGCCGCACTGCACGTGCCGATGCCCGGCACGCCGGGTCGCGTGCTGCGCCACGCCGACCTGGTCGCCCTGACTGCCCGGCTCACCGGGGACTGACCCCCGGCCCCCGTCACCCCGCCGGCAGTGCCTCGGCCGTGCGGCGCAGGGCGGCCAGGTCGCCGTCCGCGCAGCCGGCGACGCGCAGCGCCGCGTCGGCTGTCGCGCGGGCGAAGGCGGCCGCGTCGGGGATCGGGCTGTCACGCCGGATGAGGATGACGCCCTCGATGAGGCCGAAGACGAGGTCGACGCGGACCGCGAGACCGGAGGGGGGCAGCGCGGCGCCCGGGGCCGTCGCGGCCAGCAGGGCGGCGTACGCGGCCTTCAGTTCGTCCCGGACGGCACGGAAGCCGCCGAAGCGCCCGGCGCGGACCTCGGGGAGCAGGTAGAGCGCGCCGAGGTTGTGCGCGCTGCCGCACAGCAGGGCCACGTCCGCCCGGCACAGCGCCCACAGCCGCGCCTCCGCGGGGGCGTCCGTGCGGGCGACGAGCGAGTGCGCGAGGTCCAGGGACGGGCGGACGGTGCCCTCCAGGAGCGCGGCGAGGATGTCCTCCTTGCCGGCGAAGTAGTGGTATATCGAAGCCTGCCGCATCCCGGCGCGCTCGGCGACGGCACGGGTCGTGGTGGCCGCGTACCCCTGCGTGGTGAAGAGTTCGGCCGCGGCGGTCAGGAGTTCCTCGCGGGCCGTCAGCCCGCTGTCCGGACGCGCCTGCGCACGCGGGCGCCCGACGCGCCGTCCCGTGGTGCTCACACGCCGATCCTCGCACAACCGCCCCGGCGCGGTGGGCGGTCGGCCCTGCGTGCTTCGGGGGCGGACGCGACCGGGCGCGCCGCGCGAGGGCGGCGCGCCGCGGTCGTCAGCCCACCGAGGAGTACGCGACGACGCCGCGGAGCAGTGCGTCGACGGCCTTGCGGGCGTTGCGGCGCACCGGGCTGCCCTCGGGGGCGGCACCGGCGATCTGGCCGAGGACGTCGATGAGCTGCTTCGTCCAGCGCACGAAGTCGCCGGCCGGCATGTCGACGTCGCGCAGCACCGCGTCCAGGCCGTGCCCGGAGGCCCAGCGGTGGGCCGCCCAGGCGAAGCCGAGGTCGGGTTCGCGCTGGCCCACGCCCTCGGCCTGGTTGATGCGGTGCTCCTCCTCCAGGGCGTCGAGGCGGCCCCAGATGCGGACCATCTCGCCGAGCGCCTGCTGGGCGCCGCCCGACGGCAGCCGCGGCGGCATGGCGTCGTCCGCGGAGCGGGACTCGTAGACCAGCGCGGAGGCGCAGGCGGCGAGGTCCGCGGGACCGAGGTCGTCCCACACGCCGTCGCGGAGGCACTCACTGGCCAGGAGGTCGAGCTCGCCGTAGAGCCGGGCCAGCCGGCGGCCGTCCGCGGTGACCTTGCCGGCCTCGAGGTAGCCGAGGTCGGTGAGCAGGGCGCAGATGCGGTCGAAGGTGCGGGCGATCGTGTTGGTGCGGCCTTCGATGCGGCGCTCGAGCTGCTTCGTGTCGCGCTGCAGCCGCTGGTAGCGCTCGGCCCAGCGGGCGTGGTCCTCGCGCTCGTCGCAGCCGTGGCAGGGGTGCGCGCGGATCTCGCTGCGCAGCCGGGCGATCTCGGTGTCGTCCGCGGCGGCCGAGCGCTGGCGGCGCTGCCGCTGCGGCGCGATGCCGGCCGTACCGGCCTTGGAGCGCATCGCGGAGGCCAGGTCGCGCCGGGACTGGGGGCTGCGCGGATTGAAGGACTTGGGGATGCGCATCCGGTCCAGCGCCTCGACCGGCACCGGGAAGTCGATCTGTGCGAGCCGCTTGACCTGCCGCTCCGCGGTGAGCACCAGCGGGCGGGGGCCGTCGTGGTGGAACTGGTCGTGCCGGTTGTGGTGACCGGGGCTGCGGCCGGCGGGCACGCCCGGGTCGAGGACCAGGGCCAGGCCGGCGAACTTGCCGGCCGGGACGTGGATGATGTCGCCCGGGCGGAGCTTCTCCAGCGCTTCGGCGGCGGCCGCCCGGCGCTGGTTCGCGCCCTGCCGGGACAGGTCGGCCTCGCGGTCCTTCAGCTGCCTGCGCAGCGACATGTACTCGTCGAAGTCACCGAGGTGGCAGGTCATGGAGGCGCGGTAGCCGTCCAGGCCCTCCTCGTTGCGCTGCACCTGGCGGGAGATGCCGACCACCGAGCGGTCGGCCTGGAACTGCGCGAACGAGGTCTCCAGCAGCTCGCGCGAGCGGTGCCGCCCGAACTGGCCGACGAGGTTGACGGCCATGTTGTACGAGGGCTTGAAGGAGGACCTCAGCGGATAGGTGCGCGTGCCGGCCAGCCCCGCCAGGTGGACGGGGTCGAAGCCGCGCTGCCACAGCACGACCGCGTGGCCCTCCACGTCGATGCCGCGGCGTCCGGCACGGCCGGTGAGCTGCGTGTACTCGCCGGGGGTGACGTCGGCGTGGGTCTCGCCGTTCCACTTGACGAGCTTCTCCAGGACCACCGAGCGGGCGGGCATGTTGATGCCCAGCGCCAGCGTCTCGGTGGCGAAGACGGCCTTGACCAGGCCCTTCACGAAGAGCTCCTCGACGACCTCCTTGAAGGTCGGCAGCATGCCGGCGTGGTGCGCGGCGATGCCCCGCTCAAGGCCCTCCAGCCACTCGAAGTAGCCGAGGACGTTCAGGTCCTCGTCGGGGATGGACTTGGTGCGCTCCTCGACGATGGCGCGGACCTTGGCCCGGTTCTCCTCGTTGTTGAGCCTCAGGCCCGCGTAGAGGCACTGCTGCACAGCCGACTCGCAGCCGGCGCGGCTGAAGATGAACGTGATCGCGGGCAGCAGCCCTTCCGCGTCCAGCCGCTCGATGACCTCGACGCGGCTGGGCGTCCAGATCCTGCGCTGCTGGCGGCGCTCCCGCTCGCGGTCGGCCTCGCGCACCTTGCCGCCGCGCCGGTCACGGCCGTTGAAGGAGCGCTGGTTCTCCATCCGGGCCAGCCGCACCAGGTCGGGGTTGACGGCGCGCTGCGCGCCCGGGCCGGCGCCCCGCTTCTCCTCGAACAGGTCGTACATCCGGCGGCTCGCCAGGACGTGCTGCCACAGCGGCACCGGGCGGTGCTCGGAGACGATGACCTCGGTGTCGCCGCGGACGGTGTCGAGCCAGTCGCCGAACTCCTCGGCGTTGGAGACGGTCGCGGAGAGCGAGACCAGGGTCACGGACTGCGGGAGGTGGATGATGACCTCCTCCCAGACCGCGCCGCGGAAGCGGTCGGAGAGGTAGTGCACCTCGTCCATGACCACGTAGCCGAGGCCGTCGAGGGCCTGGGAGCCCGCGTACAGCATGTTGCGGAGCACCTCGGTGGTCATGACCACGATCGGCGCGTCCCCGTTGACGCTGTTGTCGCCGGTCAGCAGACCGACCCGCTCGGCGCCGTAGCGCTTGACGAGATCGGTGAACTTCTGGTTCGACAGCGCCTTGATCGGGGTGGTGTAGAAGCACTTGCGGCCCTCGCCGAGGGCCAGGTGGACGGCGAACTCGCCCACGATGGTCTTGCCGGAGCCGGTGGGTGCCGCCACCAGCACGCCCTTGCCGGCCTCGAGGGCCTGACAGGCCTCGATCTGGAAGGGGTCCAGCCCGAAGTCGTACAGCTCGCGGAAGCCCGCGAGTGCGGTGGCCTGCTCAGCGGCGCGGAGCCGGGACGCGGCGTAACGCTCGGCGGGAGACATCTCGTCGTTCATCTTGAAAACGAGACTACCGGGCCGCACTGACAGTCGACATGATCTTTTTGCCGAAGCAAAACCCACGGCGCGGGAACCGGGCGTGTCGTGGGATCCCGCCCCCGCGAACCCGCCCCGCACCCGTGCGCGCCCGTGCACCCGTGCACTCGCGCCCTTCGCTCCGCGCGCCGCCCCGCGGGCGGCTCAGATCATCACGGCGATGTACTCCGCCACCAACGGGACCTTGAAGGCGTCCCTCACCCCTGCCAGGCCGCCGGGCACGCCCTGCCGGGGCTTGACGATGTAGCTCTGGGTGGCGCTGGGCTGCCACGCGTCCGAGAAGTCGAGGGCCGGGCCCAGACCGGGGTCGTACTCCTTCTGCCGGCGGTGCGCCTCGATGATGCCCGTCCTGCTGAGGTCCTTGGCCCCGCACGCCGACTTCAGGTCCTGGACGGCCACGGCCATCGAGTTGTGCCCGGTCACCAGTCCCTGGTCCAGCGGGGACCCCGGGTAGCGGCGCCGGTAGTCGGCGACGAGCTTCCCGGCCTCGGGCGCGTCGCTGCTCAGCGCCGGGGTGGGGGCGACGAGCTCCAGCATCTTCAGCAGCGCCGGCGCCGCGGGGGTCTTCAGCAGCCGCGGGTCAAAGCCGACGGCGCTGCCGAGGAACGGCACGTCGAGTCCGATCGCGGCGGCGGTGCCGACCGCCGAGGCGGTCTGCGGGGGGCTGGTGCTGATCAGGACGGCCTTCACACCGGCCTCGGCGAGTTCGCGCACCTCTCGCGACAGGTCCTCGCGGGTGTCCCCGACCTTCTTCTCGACGAGGGTCAGGCCGCGCTTGTCGGCGACGAACCGGGCCCCGCGCCGCGCGTTGTTGCCGTAGTCGCCGTCGAGGTAGAGGTAGCCGATCCGGTCGCCGCGCCCGAGACCCCGGGTCTCGACGAGGTACTCGAAGCCGTTGACCATGTCGATGTCGTACGTGGTGTTGATCGTCGTCAGGGTGTGCTGGCCGAGCAGGTTCGAGGAGTAGCCCAGCGACGTCGTCATCACGTCGTCGTTCGTGATGTTGTCGAGCAGGACGTTGATGATCGACGAGCCGAGCAGACCCGGCATCGCGGCGATCCTCGGTTCCATCTCGTTGTACTGGACGACGGCCTTCTCGACGTCGTATCCGTGGTCGCGGACGAGCAGCTTCAGCTTGCGGCCGCACACCCCGCCCTTGGCGTTGACCTGGTCGACGTACAGCTTCTCGGCCTGCAGCACGGAGCGGCCCAGGGGGCCGTACGGGCCGGACAGGTCGGTGAGGACGCCCAGGGTGATGGTGGAGTCGGTGACGCCGGGCCCGGTCGTCACGCCGTTGGCGTCGACCGGGCCGTCGTCCGCGGTGGTGCCGGTCTCCCCGCCGCAGGCCGTGAGCACGCAGGTGAGGGCGGCGGTGAGGACGACGGTGGACCTGAGGCGCTGTTTCCGGGTCACGGTGTGCTTGCTCCTGGGGGTGGGACCGCGGGCGGCCGCCGCGGGCGCGGAGACGGCCACCGCCGCGGGGCCGGTGGTGCGGGAGCTCCATGGGAAGAGACCGAGGCCGGTTCGGCGAGGGGCGGGGGCGTTTCTGGTCGCGGTTCCCAACGGCGGCGGGGCGCGGCTGTGCAGCGGCACCGCCCGTACCGTCCCGTACGACCGTGTGTTCGGTGATGTGTGGGTTCCGTCCGGATGCCGGTCACGTTTGCGTCACCTGCCTTCCGGGCGGGGCTACCAGCCGGTAGGAATGCCCGTGCGAGAACCGCGCACCCCGCGCCCCGCGCCCCGGGAGCGCCCGGAGAGCCGAGAGGGAGGTCGGATGACCAGCCCCGCGCCGACGCGTCCGATGCGCACCGCGGGCGCCACGGGCGCCTCCTGCGCCTCAGGACGGGAGCACCACGACGTGCTGCGAGCCGCCGCGCTGCAGGTGCGCCGGCAGGTGGGGCCGGTGGCGGCGCACATCGTCGAGCGGATCCGGGACCGGCACCCGGCCTACCGGGAGCCCGCGCTGGCCCCGTCCGGGTTGCTGGAGGAGACCGAGGGGTCGGTCGCCGCCGTCCTCGACTCGCTCGCCGATCCGGGGCGTTCCGCGGTGTCCGCCGAGTACCTGTCGTGGGTGGGGGAACGCCGGGCCTGGCAGGACTTCCCGCTGGAGCCGATGATGGGCGCCTGCCGGACGGCCGGTGACGCGCTGTGGCTCGCGCTGGTCCGGGCCGGGGAGGGCCAGGGGCCCGCGGGGACGCGGCTGATCGCCCGCGCGGCCGCGGAGGTCTGGGACCTGTTCGAGCGGGACAGCCGGCTGATGGCCGACGCCTACCTGCGCGCCCGGGGCGAGGTGACCTTCCACCGGCAGCGCGGCCGCAGGGCGCTGGAAGGCCTGCTCGCCGGGCGGGTGGACGCCACCGGCATCGCCGAGGCCGCGGACGCCCTGGGCCTGCCCGAGCACGGCCGCTTCGCGGTCGCCGTCGTCCGCGGCGCCGCCGGGACCTCCGTGCCCGTACGGCGGCAGAGCACGGTGCCCGCCCGGGTGCGGGTGCACCGGGCGTTCCCGATCGGCGGCGAGGTGCTCCTCGCCGACCTGGACGTGGGCGACCTGACGCTCGGTGACTTCGCGGCCGCGCTTCAGGTGCCCGCCGGGACGCGTGCCGGGCTGAGCCCGGAGGTGGACCGGCTGGGCGCGGTCGGCCATGCCAGGGAACTCGCCGAACTCGCTCTGCGCACCTGCACCCGGGACGGCGAGGTGGCCGTCCTCGACCGCCGCTACCCGGCTGGGCTGCTCGCCCGCCGCCCGGACGTCGCGAGCGAGGTCGCCGTCGCGGTGCTGGGCGGGCTGCGGGAGGTGGAGGCCGCGGAGGCCGGCGTGCTCCTGGAGACCCTGGAGGCGTGGCTGGAGGCCGGCGGCTCCGTCGAGAAGGCCTCGGCCGCCCTGTTCTGCCACGCCAACACCGTGCGCCGGCGGCTGCGGCGGCTGGACGAGCTCACCGGCCGCTCCGTGGCGCGGCCCCGCGACGTGGTGCACCTGGCACTCGCCCTGGACGCCGAGCGGATCTCCGCGGCGCACGGCCCCCGGGCGCCCCGGTGACGGCAGGTCCGCAGACCCGGGACGAGGCGGCCAGGGAGTTGCTGCGAACGGCGGCGCTGCGCATGAAGGAACGCGTCGGCGAGCTCTCGGAGCAGGTCATGGCGCGGCTGCACACCGAGGTCCCCGGCTTTGTGGACCACGCCGACGACCCCGACTGCTCCCTCGGCGGCTTCGCGACGATGATCACCATGCACCTGGACCGGCTCGTCGACCCGGAGCGCGACGCGGACGCGGCCCGGTACATGCGCGAGGCCGGTCGGCGCCAGGCCGCGCAGGGCATGCCGCCGGAACTGCTGGCGCACGTCTTCGCCGTGGGCGGCGCGGTCGTGTGGCAGGGACTCGTCGACACCGTCGCCGCGCACCACCCCGGCGGCATCCCGCTCATGGTGCACATCGCCCCGCGGATGTGGGGGTTCCGCGAGCGCACGGCCGCGATCCTGGCCGACGTCTACCAGGAGGGCCTGGGCGACGGCACCGCCGACGGCGGCGGCAGCAGGGCCGCCCGCGTGCTGGAGGCGCTGCTCGACGGGCGCACCGACAGACTCGGCGTGCGCGCCGCCGCGCAGGCCCTGGGCGTGCCGGGCGACGGCCCTTTCGTCGTGGCGGTGACCAGCGTGCGGGCCTCGGCCTCCGGCACTCCCGGCGACGACGCCTTCCCGGTGGGCGCCGGCAGCAGGGTGCTGCGGGTGCCCCGCGGCTCGGGCGAGGTCCTGGTCGTCCTGCTCGGCGACCGCTCCCCCGGGACGCTCGCCGCGCTCCTGGGCGCGGTCCCCGGACTGCGGGCCGGGGTCAGCCCGGTCGTACACGGCCTGGCAGAACTGCACCGGGCCCTGACGCTCGCCGAACTGGCCCTGCCCACGTGCGCCTTCGACGGCGAGGTCGCGCTGTGGGAGGACCGGATGCCGACGGTCGTGGCCGCCGCGGACCGGCGGCTCGCCGGCGAGCTGGCCGAACACGTCCTCGGCCCGCTGCGGCGACTGCCCGACGAGGAACGCGAGTCCCTGCTGCTCACCTTCGCCACCTGGATGGAGTGCGACGGCTCCCCGCGCGCCGCGGCCGAACGCATGGACTGCCACCGCAACACGGTCCTCAACCGCCTGCGCCGCCTCGAACTCCTCACCGGGCGCCGCCTCGCCCACCCCCGCGACCTCGTCGACCTCACCCTCGCCGTCGACGTCCTGCGCTCCGCCCCCGCCGCCTGAGCGGGCCCGCCGCCGGCGCGGTCACACCTACCGCGCCGCCAGCAGCCGCAGCGCCCGCGGGACGGTCCGCGCGGTCAGCGGCAGAGGGCCGAGGGGCTCGCCGTCCGCGTAGCCGGTGATGCCGTCGGCCGCGAGCGTGATCGCCGCGGCGCGGTGCACGGTCACCACGGGGTGGCCGAGATGGGTGCCGCGGTAGACCCGGGGGAAGACGCGCAGCAGCGTGCCGCGGCTGCACGGCCCGACCACGCAGATGTCGAAGCGCCCGTCGTCGAGTTCGGCGCCGGCGCAGATCCGCATGCCGCCGCCGTACGAGGTGCCGTTGCCGACGGCGACGAGGGTGGCCTCGATCTCCTGCTCGGCGCCGTCGTCGAGGGTGATGCGGTACGGGATGGGGCGCAGGGCGGCCAGTTCGGCCAGCATCGCGATGTCGTAGCGGAGCCGCCCGCTGGGCCGGCGCATCCGGTTGCCGCGGTCGTTGACCCGGGAGTCGAAGCCGGAGGCGAGGACCGTGCCGAACCACCGTTCGCCCGCGCGGCCGAGGTCGATCTCGCGGACGGACTCCTCCTTCAGGGCCCGGGCGATCGCCTCCCCGGCGGCCGCGGGCTCGCGTATCGGAAGCCCGGTCGCCCGCGCGAAGTCGTTGCCCGTGCCGACGGCGACGACGCCGAGCGGCGTGCCGGTTCCCGCCACGGCCTGGAGGGCCAGCGACACCATGCCGTCGCCGCCGACCACGACCAGGGCCCCGGTGCCGTCCGCCACGGCCTCGCGTGCCCGCGCGAGGGCGGCCGCCGCGTCGGTGCCGACGACGGTGCGCACGCCGAAGCCCGCACGGCGCAGTGCGCCGGCGGCCGGTCCCACGGCGCCGGCGCCGCGTCCGCGGCCCGCGGTGGGGTTGGAGACGATGGTGATCTCGCTGGTCACGCGCGGACCCTACCCTGCGGTAGCCGAGCCGTCGAGATCACGGCCGCCCCTTCGTGCGCAGGGGCGGCCACGGCCGGCGCGCGCCCCATGACAAGGGGGCCCCGCCCGGATGTCCGGACGCTGTTGGTAAATCCGGGGCATGCGTGACGGCGGCCTGTACTACCCCGTTGGGGTTGTGCAGGCCGTCGTCGTGTTTCTGGGGTGGGTTCGTGTCGTTGCGTGGGGTGGAGCTGGCGGAGATCCCGGAGGAGACCGTGCGGGTGGCGC
>NZ_JARAVM010000064.1:0-28248 GCF_033792735.1 Streptomyces sp. PA03-3a | reverse complement strand
CCGTACGGCCGCCGTCGGCGGAGCGGCCGCCCACCGCGCCGTGGCCCTCGTCCTCGGCGCCGGAACGGCCCGGCCGTGCGCGGCCGCCGCCCTGCGGCTGGACGCGCTGGGCCCGCCGGCCCGCGCCCTGCGCGGGAACGCCTCGCTCCGGCTGCTGCGGCGGGTCCAGCCGCAACTGGTAGCTGCCCGTCTCGGGATCGAAAACCCACTGATCCGCCGGGTCGACGTGCTGCCTACGGCCTTGCGTGTCCACGGTCGATCGAGTCCTCCGTCTCGGCCGCTGCAACAGGCCGGATCGCTCACACTAACCCCACAGTTCAGCGTCTACGCCCGCGGCTGACAAATTACGCTCCCCTACAACTGGACAAACTGTTCAATCCCCGCTGCCGTCACACACATCGCGGTCGGCGGTGGTGCCGCGGTACGACGGGGAGGCGCTCGCCGGGCTCGACGGTGTGGGAGATGCCGGAGGGGCGGTGGAGGTTCCGCGGTCCGTCGGGCGGGCGGAGCCCGAAGCGGAGTCCTCGTCCCCTTCGACCGTCACCTGCCCGTCCTCGCGCAGGGTCGTGAACAGGTCGTCCGCGGCGGGCTGCACCAGTTCGTCACGGTTGGGGTCGGCTGTGTAGGGGCGCCGCGGCACGGTGAGGAAACGCACCTGGTCGGTCGGCGTCTTGCGCAGGCTCTGCGCCAGTTCGTACAGCTCGGCGAGCGAGTCGAGGCCCTCGTCCGCGGTGAGCGAGGAGGTCGCGGCGTCCAGCAGCGGGTAGAGCTTGGCGGGGTTGAGCAACACCCCCGTGGAGTCGACCTTCTGCACCAGGGAGGCGAGGAACTGCTGCTGCCGGTCCATCCGCTGGGTGTCGCTGCCGTCGCCGATGCCCTTGCGGGCCCGGACGTACCCGAGGGCCTGCTCACCCTTCAGCACCTGCCGGCCGGCCTCCAGGTCCAGGTGCGCGTCCTCGTCGTGCACGGCGTGCGGGACGCAGACCTCGACGCCGTCGACGGCGTCGACCATCTTCTTGAAGCCGTTGAAGTCCACCACGAGGTGGTGGTCGACGCGGATCCCGGTCAGCTTCTCCACCGTACGGATCGCGCAGGCCGTGCCCCCGAACTCGAACGCCCAGTTGAACTGGGCGAGCTGGGGGCTGGTCATGCTGCCGTCGGGCCGCCGGCAGGAGGGGATGTCGACCATGAGGTCGCGCGGCAGGCTGACCGCCGTCGCGCTCTTCCGGTCGGCGGCCAGGTGCAGCAGTATCGCCGTGTCCGAGCGCTGGGTGCCGGTGTCCTGGCCGTACTTGCCGTTGCCGTCACCGCGGTTGTCCGAACCCAGCAGCAGGATGTTCTCGGCGGTGGTCGCCTCGGGCAGCACCTTGGGCCGCTCGGACTTCACCCGCATCAGTTCGTGGGCGGTGTCCGTGTCCGTCCGGATGTTCCCGTCGAGCTGCTTGTAGAGGTACCAGGAGACCCCCGCCCCGGCCAGCAGCACCAGGGAGACGACCACCGCGAGGACGCGCAGCCAGGTGCGGCGGCGCTTCCTCGGCGGGGCCTCGGCGGGAGGGGTGTCCTCGGCTTCCGGCGAATCGGCTGGCGTGGTCACGTCCGGGCCCGTCCTTACAGGTGCTGCTGATGATCAGGTCACCTATAAAGACCGTTCAATCCCGCCCTCGGTTGTGCGGAGTTGTTCAAATCCGTCCGAGACTGCCGGGGACGGCGGGCCTGGCGGTCGGCTACGCCGTGTGGGTGACCCGCTCGCTCTCCCGGCGTTTGTCCAGGTCGGCTGGGGGCAGCCGGTCCAGATTGCGGCAGAGCACCACGGAGGCGTCCACCGCCAGCGGCGCCAGCAACCCGGCGGCCAGACCGTCCCAGTCGTCGTACGGCCGGCCCGACAGCAGCCGCGCCCCGGCCGTCAGCCCCAGGGCCGCGGCGGACGTCCGGGCCCGCGCGGTCACCTCCGCGCCGGTGAGCTCCTCCCCGCCCGGCAGCTCCAGCGCCGGCGCGTCCGGGTCCACCGGCGCGTACGGGACGAAGCGGTCGCCCTGGGAGGGCACCTCGACCGCGTAGTCGAGGAAACCCTCCGGCGGCTGCGGGAAGCGGCCGCCCAGCGGGCGCAGCGCCAGCGCGACCCGTTCGCCGGAGCAGGCGCGGGCCTCCTCCAGCGTGTCCGGGCCGGACACCACGAGGTCGGCACGGCCCGGGTCGCCCCCGGGCACCACGACCACGCCGGTGGAGAAGCAGGCGAGGACCCATACCGCGGTCTGCCAGTGCGCCGGCAGCAGCAGCGCCGCCCGGTCACCCGGCTGGGCGCCCAGTTCGTCCTGGATGAGGTTGGCGGTCTTGGCCACCCAGTTGCCGAAGGTGGCCACCGACAGTTCGACGCGTTCGCCGGTGGCGTCGTCGTAGAAGGTGACCAGGGGCCGGGCGGGGTCCACCGAGAGCGCGGAACGCAGCAGGTCGGCGGGTGTGCGGGCAGTCGATGTCACGCGGCCCAGGCTACGTCAGGCGGGGGCGCCTCGGGCGCGGCTGATGACCCGGCAGAACAGGACAGCCCGTCAGATCCCGGCTGCGCGTTCTGGGGCCTTATGTAACTGTTCATCCCATGCGTGCACTTCTTGCGACGTCGATCTCCGCGGCGTGCATGGCTGCCCTCGCCCTGCCGCTCGCCTTCCCTTCCGGTGCCACCGCCACCGTTCACGTGCCGGTGCGGGCGGCCACCCCCGACACGTCCCCCGGCGCCACCCGAACCCTCCCGCTGGCCCCGCTCGCCACGTCCGGCCGGGCCGTCGGCGCCCCGCTCTCCCAGGGGCTGCGCGCCCGCGCCGTGCAGCCGTTCTCCATGATCGGCATCACCTGGGACGACGTCGGCACCGACCTGAGGGGCACCGTCCAGGTCAGGACCCGCGCCACCGGCACCGGGACCTGGTCGAAGTGGCGCACCGTCGAGGCGCACAGCGACGACGCCCCCGACGCCGGCTCGTCCGAGGGCTCGGCCGGCGCGGTGCGCGGCTCGACCTCCCCGCTATGGGTGGGCCGTTCCGACGGGGTCGAGGTACGGGTCGTGCCCGAGGCGCCCTCCGGCGGCAGGCGCGGGGTGCAGCCCGGCCTGCCCAAGGGGCTGCGGCTGGAGATGGTCGACCCCGGGGACGAACCGGGTGACGGCCTCGGTGACGGGCCCGGCGGGGAGCTGGGCGGAGATCCGGGCGGCGACCTGGGAGGAGATCCGGGCGGCGACCTGGGAGGCAGCTACCTCGACCCCGACGCCGCGTTGGACCCCGGCCCCGCCGGCCCCGCCGGCCCCGCCGGCCCCGCCGGCCCCGCCGGCCCCGCCGGCCCCGCCGGCCCCGCCGGCCCCGCCGGCCCCGCCGGCCCCGGGGGCGGCGTCCCGCGCGGTGACGGTACGACAGACGGCCCCGCGGGCGACGGCGCGTTCCCGGGGGGGCCCTCCGGCGGCGGCGAGCCCTCCGAGGGCGTCGACCCCTTCGACGGTGTCGGCCCCAGCGAGGGCGGCTACCCGCTCGGCGGCCGCCAGCCGCAGGACGGCACCACCACCGACAACGCCGCGGACCCGGGCGACACCTCGGGCACCCCGGTCGAGTCCCCCTTCGTCCCCGCGCTCAGCCGCTCCCAGACCGAGGCCCTCACCGGGCAGCGCTTCACCGGCGGACGCCCCCGCATCATCACCCGCTTCGGCTGGGGCGCCGACGAGCAACTGCGCAGCGAGGACTCGGAGCTGACCGACGCCGTCAGCGCGATCTTCGTCCACCACACCGCGACCGGCAACGACTACGAGTGCGCCGACTCCCCCTCGGTCATCCGCGGTATCTACCGCTACCACGTCAAGAGCAGCGGCTGGCGCGACATCGGCTACAACTTCCTCGTCGACAAGTGCGGAAACATCTACGAAGGCCGCAGCGGCGGCGTCTCCAAGGCCGTCTTCGGCGCGCACACCCTCGGCTTCAACGAGCACACCATGGGCATCGCCGTGCTCGGCGACTACTCCGAGGACGAGCCCAGCCGCGAGGCCCTGACGGCCGTCGCCGGGCTCGCCGCGTGGAAACTCGGAATTTACGGCCACAACCCGGAGGGCATGACATATCTGGTGTCCGGAGGGAGCAACAGGTACCCGAAGGGTACGCGGGTCCGCATGAACGTCATCTCGGGCCACCGGGACGGATTCGCCACGCAATGCCCAGGAACGGAGTTGTACGACGATCTCGGCATCATCCGCCGCACCGCGGCGGGGCTCCAGGGCCGCTGATCGCACCCTGCATAGGATTGGCCGCTCATGCGTTCGGCCCGCCAGGAAGCGGAGACAAAAACAGGTGACTGAAGCGATCCTCTTGGTCGGCGGCAAGGGCACCAGGCTGCGCCCCCTGACGGTGCACACCCCCAAGCCGATGGTCCCCGCGGCCGGTGTCCCGTTCCTCACCCACCAGTTGGCCCGGGCACGCGCGGCGGGCGTCGAGCACATCGTCCTGGCGACCTCCTACCTGGCCGAGGTCTTCGAGCCGCACTTCGGCGACGGGTCCGCGCTGGGGCTGCGTCTGGAGTACGTCACCGAGGACGAGCCGCTCGGCACCGGCGGCGCCATCCGCAACGTCGCCGACCGCCTGGACTCCGCGCCCGGCGACCCGGTCCTGGTCTTCAACGGCGACATCCTCACCGGCCTCGACATCGCCGGACTCGTCGCCACCCACCGCGACTCGGGGGCCGACGTCTCCCTCCACCTGACCCGGGTCGAGGACCCGCGCGCCTTCGGGCTCGTGCCGACCGACGCCACCGGCCGCGTCACCGCGTTCCTGGAGAAGCCAGAGACGCCCGAGGAGATCGTCACCGACCAGATCAACGCGGGCGCCTACGTCTTCGACCGTTCCGTCATCGACTCCATCCCGACCGGCCGCGCCGTATCCGTCGAGCGCGAGACCTTCCCCGGGCTGCTCGCCGACGGCGCCCATCTGCAGGGCATGGTCGACTCCACGTACTGGCTCGACCTCGGCACCCCGCACGCCTTCGTCCGCGGCTCCGCCGACCTCGTCCTCGGCCACGCGCCCTCCCCGGCCGTCCCCGGGCGCTGCGGCGAACGTCTCGTCCTGGAGGGCGCCCGGATCGCCGACGACGCCAAGCTGACCGGCGGCACCGCCGTCTCCGCGGGCGCCGTCATCGGCGCCGGGGCGGTCGTCGAGGGCAGCACGATCCTGGCGGGCGCCGTCGTCCACCCCGGCGCGACCGTCGTGGACTCGCTCATCGGCGCCGGCGCGGTCATCGGCGAGCGCACCGTCGTCCACGGATCGGTCATCGGTGACGCCGCGCACATCGGCGCCGGCAACGAACTGCGGCACGGCGTGCGCATCTGGTGCGGCGCGGTCATCCCGGACGGCGCGGTCCGCTTCTCCTCCGACCAGTAGCTGCCGCGGGCCCGGCCGGTGGGCGCACGCCGCCCACCGGCCCCCGGAGACCCGAGGCCGGCGGCAGTACCCGCGCCCCGCGCAGCGACGTGCCGCAGCGCGCGGCCGCGCGGCAGCCCGAGCCCCGGAGGCCCCGAAAGGTCCCGAAGCCCGGCGGGGCACGCCGTAGGCTCGGAGGGTGCACCCCGAGCAGACCCGACTCCTCCGCGCCGCGGCCGGCCGCGTCCCCGCCCCCCGCACACCCGGCCGCACCCGCCGCTGGGCCCCGCGCGGCCCCCTGGACCTCGGCCTGACGCTCGGCCCCCTGCGCCGCGGCCCCGGCGACCCCGCGTTCCGCGTCGGCGCCGACCGCGCGCTCTACCGCGCCTCGCGCACCCCCGAGGGCCCCGGAACCCTGCGTATCGCCCGCCCCTCCGGGGGCGAGATCGAGGCCGAGGCCTGGGGCCCGGGCGCCGAGTGGCTGCTGGACCGCCTCCCCGGCCTGCTCGGCGACGCCGACGACCCCGGTGCCTTCACCGCCCGGCACCGCGTCGTCCACGAGGCGCACCGGCGCAACCCCGGCCTGCGGCTGACCCGTACCGGTCTGGTGCTGGAGTCCCTGATCCCGGCGATCCTCGAGCAGAAGGTCACCTCCGACGAGGCCTACCGCTCCTGGCGGGTCCTGCTGTGGCGCTTCGGCGAGCCCGCCCCCGGCCCCGGGGAGGAGCTGCGCATGCGGGTCATGCCCGACGCCCGCGGCTGGGCGATGATCCCCTCCTGGGAGTGGCACCGCGCCAACGTCGACGGCAAGCGCTCCGCCGCCGCGGTCCGGGCCGCCCGTGCCGCCGCCCGCATGGAGCAGGCCACCGACCTCGCCCCCGCCGAGGCCCTCGCCCGTCTCCAGGCCGTCCCCGGCATCGGGCCCTGGACCGCGGCCGAGACCCTGCAGCGCAGCAACGGCGACCCCGACGCGATCACGGTCGGCGACCTCCACCTGCCGCACACGGTCGGCTACGCCCTCACCGGCGCCCACCGCTCCGACGACGCCGTCATGCTCGAACTCCTCGAGCCCTACGCCGGCCAGCGCCACCGCGCCGCCCGCCTCATCCTCCTCACCGGCCGCCGCCCCCCACGCCGCGCCCCGCGCATGGCCCCGGGCAACATCGTGCCCCTGTGACGAGCCCGCGAGGCGCGCGTGGGTCCCTCTGCCATGTCCGTCGCGTCACACGTGGCACTTCACGTTGACCCAAAGCGTGTCCCCGGGAAGCTCCAACAGGTAACCGCCGACGCGCTCCTGCTCCGCCGGCAGCTCAGGCTCGTGCGGGCAGGTCGCGGGACCGTGGCACTCCCCGTGGATCCCCGGTCCGCCGTCCTCGTAATACCACCAGCCGTTCAGCGTGAGGACGTTGCGCCTGCGCAGCGCGTATGCGACCTGTTCCGCCACGAACGTCTCCCGCTCGCTGCGTCCTACATCCTCGACCGGGTCCACCCCCTGGAGGAACCAGTACCAAAAGCGCTGCGTCGGCAACGTCCGCAGGTAGGCGTCGAAGGCCCGCACGAGCGGCTGGGCACGGTAGTCGGCCGGTACCTGCGCGCCGTCGTACCACCCGAACCCGGCTTCCGCGCGGTCGCGGTAGACCTTCCACGGGTCGGCCGGCGGCAGTTCGGCCGCCAGTTCGTGCCACCGCCGCCAGGCCGCCTCCGCCAGGCGGCGTCCCTCCTCGTGCGACGCGGAGAAGTCGAGGAGCTCACGGGGCCCGCCCGCGCACCAACCGAAGTCGTTGGGAAGCCTCTCGGACTTCCTGTCCCACCGGCGCGACCGGATCAGTCTCGGATCCCGCTCATGGCCGGGCAGGACGTTGAACCCGCCGCCATTCGCCTGGCCGCCGGTGATGTACCAGGCGTCCCAGATGTCCAGCTCCCCTTCCCGTGTGCCGTCGATCTCGAACGGCCCCATCGCGTCGGCGACCGCCTCGTCCACCTGGTCGGCTGCCGCCCCCGGCAGACACACGGTGATGCTCATACCCGCCATGGGCACATGAGACCACGGCACACGGGCGGCGAGCCGCCCGTCTTCGCCGGTGAACGAGTCCGCGCCCGCGCTTCAGCGCACCTCGATGAACGCCTCCGCGCTCCGCCCCGGCCGCTCCTTCGGCGGCACGGCGGGCCGGCCGATGGCGACGGCACCCATCGGGTCCCAGTCCCGCGGCAGGTCCAGCACCTCGCGCACCACGTCACGGCAGAACATCGTGGACGACACCCACGCCGACCCCAACTGCTCACCGGCCAGAGCCACCAGGAAGTTCTCCACGGCCGCGCCCATGGCGACCACGAACATCTCGCGCTCGGCCGCGGATCGCCGCTGGTCCGGGTAGTCGTGCGCCCCGTCGGCGACCAGGCACGGCACCACCAGGTACGGCGCGCGGCGCAGGACGTCGCCGCGCCGGACGCGCTTGGCGACGGACTCCTCGCTGCGGCCGTCGCGGCGCAGGTCCGCGATCCAGGCGTCGCGCATGGCGTCCAGCAGCCGGACCCGCGCCTGCTCCGACTCCAGCAGCACGAAGCGCCACGGCGTCGTGTGGTGCGGCGCCGGCGCGGTGACCGCGAGGGCCACGGCGCGCCGCACGGCCGCGCCGTCGACGGGCTCGCCGGTGAAGTCGCGGATCGTGCGCCGCAGAGAGACGGCCTCGCGGACGGCCTCCGAGGTGCCCAGCCGGAACATGTCGTCGGCGGCGGCCCGGACGAGGGCGCGGCCGCCGTCGCCGTCGTCGCTCGCGGGCAGCACCAGACGGTCCAGGCCCCGGACCACGGCCACGGGCGATCCGGTGGACTTGCCCTTCACCAGGTCCCCGGCCGCGGCCAGTTCGTCGGCCAGGGCCGTGACGGTGACGGCCAGTTCGTTGCCGTGCGAGTCGGTCCCGCCCCGCAGGTCGTCCAGCACGCGCAGCCCGGCCGCGCCGATCGCGACGTCGGTCAGGCCCTCGCGCCAGGGCCGCCCGAAGGTGTCGGTGACCACCACGCCGACGTTGACGCCGAGGGCTTCCCGCAGCCCCGCCCGGATGGCGCGGGCGGAGGCGTCCGGGTCCTCGGGCAGCAGCAGCACCGTGCCGGGGGCGGTGTTGGAGGCGTCCACGCCGGCCGCGGCCATGACGAAGCCGTGCCGCGTCTCGACGATCCGGGTCGGGCCGCGCCGGGCGACCAGCCGTACCGTCTCGGCGTCGATCGCCGCCTCACGGTCGGCGGCGCGCAGGACGCGCCCCTCGGCCTTGCTGACGATCTTCGAGGTGACGACGAGGACGTCGCCGTCCGCCAGTTCCGCCGTGCTCGCCGCGACGAGCTTCGCGAGATCGGCGCCGGGCTCGACCTCGGGCATGCCGGTGACGGCCCACACGCGGTAGGAGGCGGTCACGCCCGCACCTCCCCGGCCAGCGTCAGCGCCTCGCGGGCCATCGCGGCCGTCGCGTCCAGGTCCGTCATCATCAGCGGCACGGGCCGGCAGCGGATGCCCGCGGCCTCGACCTCCGCCACCGACCCGGCGTCGACGGTGTCGACCAGCCAGCCGTCCAGCAGCCCGGAGCCGTAGTGGGCGGCGACCGCCGCCGCCGTGGACTCCACGCCGACCGCCGCCAGCACCTTGTCGGCCATGCCCCGTACCGGGGCGTCGCCGACGATGGGGGACAGGCCCACCACCGGTACGCCCGCCTCGGCGATCGCCTCGCGGATGCCGGGGACGGCCAGGATCGTGCCGACCGAGACCACGGGGTTGGACGGCGGGAAGAGGATGACGTCCGCCTCGCCGATCGCCTCCAGGACGCCGGGCGCGGGCTTGGCGCCCTCCGCGCCGACCGGCAGCACCGCGTACGCCGGGACGGAGGCCCGCAGCCGCACCCAGTACTCCTGGAAGTGGACCGCCTTGCGCCCGCCGCCGGGGCCCGCGTCCGGGTCGTCGACGACGACGTGCGTCTCGATCCGGTCGTCGGTCATGGGGATCAGCCGCACGCCGAGCTTCCAGCGCGCGCACAGCGCCTCGGTGACGGCGCTGAGCGGGTAGCCCGCGCCGATCATCTGGGTGCGCACGATGTGGGTCGCGAAGTCGCGGTCGCCGAGACCGAACCACTCGGGCCCCACGCCGTAGGCGGCCAGTTCCTCCTTGACCGTGAAGGTCTCGTCGGCGCGGCCCCAGCCCTGTTCCTCGTGGATCCCGCCACCGAGGGTGTACATGACGGTGTCGAGGTCGGGGCAGACCTTGAGGCCGAACAGGTGGATGTCGTCGCCGGTGTTGCCGATGACGGTGATGTCCGCCTCCGGCGCCGCCGCCTTCAGGCCGCGCAGGAAACGGGCTCCTCCGATGCCGCCGGCCAGTACCACGATTCGCATGCGGACAGTCTGACAGTCCGCCGTGTCAGCCCGCGAACGTCCCCTTCGCCGCCGGCTTCCCGGAGGTGCAGGCGTACGGTGTCATCTCCGTCAGGCCCGGGAAGTAGACGTGCAGGCTGACCGCCCCCTCCAGGGAGTCGTTGACCACCTCGTGGACGTAACCGGGGGCGAACACCCGCTGGTGGCCCGGCAGGAGTGAACGGCGGGTCTCGCCGTTGCCGCCGAGGGCGCGCTCGGTCAATTCGCCGTCGAGGACGGTCAGTACGCCCGAGGAGCGGCCGTGGTCGTGCAGCCCGCTGCCCTGGCCGGGCACCCAGCTGAGCAGCCAGACCTCGTACCCGGGTCCGCTCTCCAGGCGGTCGTACCAGCGGGTGGTGGCGTCGTAGCGGACGCGCGGTGCCCAACGGGCGCGGTCCGCCGCGATCGTGCGGGCCAGTCCGGCGAATTCCGCGACGGTGACGGGGTAGGCGGGAACCGGCGGGAGGAGGTGGGGGATGGCGAGTGGGTCGCCGGCGATCGAGACGTCGCTGTTCATGGGTGCGGGAGTTCCTACGGGATGAGGAGCGTCAGGCATGCGCATGAGGCTGTGCGGGCTGGGAAGAGACCTTCGGACGGGTCTTCAGCGGCAACAGCTGGAACAGCGACAGTGAGCTTCCACGGCACGACGGAACTCGCCGAGGCGGCAGGTCCGGGTAGGCGCGTGGGTCACTGGCATGCGCCCTAGCACACCGGCTCCTCGGTGGCCTGTCAACTTGATGTCGAGTTTGTCGTAAATCTTTCACCTGATCCGGCTATTCGGTGTGGTGAAAGGTTTGCGCACGGAAGGCCCAGGAAAAGTGCCGACGCAACCACACGGGTGCGCAGGAACGTCTCCTCGTGAAACGTCGTTGTGTTTTCGTGATCGCATCGTGATCGCCACCCCCGAAGGGCGTCGAGCGCGGTTGACGTATGCGGACGTTTGGGCTGATTTGAACACTTTCTGTCAGGCCTTGGTTCCGCAGGGTGAATAACGGGCCCAATAGCAGATCTCGGCTTGACTGGCCCGTATCGGCACACTTGTAATTTCACTCGTGTCGTTCGACCGTCGCAGGTAACGGCAACATCACGGGGACGCGAAAACAGACGAGGGGCGCGCATGACCGAGCTGTTCCAGCTGTTGCTGGCCGAAGAGGCCGACGAAGAGCTCGGGTGGCAGGAGCGCGCGCTGTGCGCGCAGACCGATCCCGAGTCCTTCTTCCCCGAGAAGGGCGGCTCCACCCGTGAGGCCAAGAAGGTCTGCCTCGCCTGCGAGGTCCGTTCCGACTGCCTCGACTACGCCCTCGCCAACGACGAGCGCTTCGGCATCTGGGGCGGCCTGTCCGAGCGTGAGCGCCGGCGGCTGAAGAAGGGTGTCGTGTAGGGCCCCGTCCCCGGCACCCGGCCGGCGACCGTACGGCACCCCACGGGGGCGAACGCACGGCGCCCGCCCGGTTCGCGTCCGTCACGGCAGGCTTCGTCGGTATATGTGCCCCGGACCCGGAAGGGCCGCCTCCCGCAACCGTTAGTGTGGGGGCCCGTCCGAGACGCCCAAGGCGTCGTCCGAAGTCCAGCGAACCGGGGCCCGAACCTCGATGTCCGTGAACAGTTCTGCCGGGACTCAATACGCCGCCCAGGCACCGGAGTTCCCGCGCCACGTCGTCACCGCCGTGCTCGTCGCCCACGACGGTGCCCGCTGGCTGCCCAACGCGCTCTCGGGTCTGGTCTCCCAGGACCGCCCGGTCCAGGACGTCATCGCCGCCGACACCGGCAGCGCCGACGACTCCGCCCGGCTGCTCGCCGAGAGCCTCGGCGACCACCGCGTCCTGCACCTCGCCCGCCGCAACGGCTTCGGCGCCGCCGTCGACGAGTGCGTGCGCGCCGCCGAGCCCCTGACCGCGGAGCACCTGCCCTACCTGGGCCGGCGCAGCAGCTGGGACCCGGCCACCCGTACCTGGAACGACGATGCCTACGACGAGCCGGACCAGCCGCACGGCGAACCCGTGCAGTGGCTGTGGCTCCTGCACGACGACTGCGAGCCCGCCCCGGACGCCCTTCTCAACCTCCTGAGGGTCGCCGACGCCTCGCCCTCCGCCGCGATCATCGGCCCCAAGCTGCGCAGTTGGTACGACCGGCGCCAGCTGCTGGAGGTCGGCGTCTCCATCGCCCGCAGCGGCCGCCGCTGGACCGGGCTGGAGCGCCGCGAGCAGGACCAGGGCCAGCACGACCAGGTCCGCCAGGTGCTCTCGGTCTCCAGCGCGGGCATGCTGGTGCGCCGCGACGTGTGGGAGGACCTCGGCGGGTTCGACCGCCGGCTGCCCCTCATGCGCGACGACGTCGACTTCTGCTGGCGCGCCCAGTCCGCCGGCCACACCGTGCTCGTCGCCCCCGACGCCGTCCTGCGGCACGCCGAGGCGGCCTCCCGCGAGCGCCGCCCCGTCGACTGCGCCGGCCGCTCCGCCGTCAACCCGCACCGGGTCGACAAGGCGGGCGCCGTCTACACGCTGCTGGCCAACACCCGCGGCGTCCAGCTCCCGTACGTCTTCGCGCGCATCGTGCTCGGCACGGTGCTCCGCACCCTGGCCTACCTCGTCGGCAAGGTCCCCGGACAGGCCGTCGACGAGATCACCGGCCTGCTCTCGGTCCTGCTGCGCCCCGGCCGCCTCCTCGGCGCCCGCCACCGGCGCTCCCGGGCCGTCGTCCCGCCCTCCGAGCTGCGGCCGCTCTTCCCGCCGCCCGGCGCGACCCTGCGGGCCACCGTCGAGCAGGTCGTCAGCAACGTGTCCGGCCGTGCGGCCGCCGACGCGTCCTCCGCCGGACGTCACGGCGGCGGGCTGGAGTCCGGTCCCAGCGGTGGCGACGACGACGGCGAGTACATGGACGTCGAGCAGTTCGCGCTGCTCAAGCGCATCGCGCGGCAGCCCGCCCCGATGCTCTTCGCCGTTCTGCTGCTCTTCTCCCTCATCGCCTGCCGCGCCCTGCTCGGCGGCGGCGCCCTGTCCGGCGGCGCGCTGCTTCCCGCCGCCGGCGACGCCTCCGACCTGTGGGGCTCGTACCTCGGCGGCTGGCACTCCCTCGGCGCCGGCAGCACCGAGACCGCGCCGCCCTACCTGGCGCTCGTGGCCACGCTGTCGAGCATCCTGCTCGGCAGTTCCGGCCTCGCCCTGACCGTGCTCCTGGTCGCCTCGGTGCCGCTCGCGGGCCTCAGCGCCTACTTCGTGTCGCGGCCGCTGGTCGACTCCCGGCTGCTGCGCGCCTGGGGCGCCGTCGCGTACGCGTTCCTTCCCGCCGCCACCGGCGCCCTCGCCGGCGGCCGGCTCGGCACCGCCGTCCTGGCCGTCCTGCTGCCGCTGATGGCCCGCGCCGCCGTCTCCGCCGCGGGCCTGCGGATGTCCGCCGACGCCGTCGAGCGCGGTCAGCGACCCGGCTGGCGCGCCGCCTGGGCGGTCGCGCTGCTGCTGACGATCACCACCGCGTTCACCCCCATTACCTGGCTGATCGCCCTGGTGCTCGTCGGCGTCGCCGTCGCCACCCGCGTCGTGCGGGGACAGGGCCGGCTGCTCGTCCCGCTGGCCATGCGGGCCCTGGCCGTCCTCGGCGCCCCCATGGTGGTGCTCGCGCCCTGGTCGCTCGGGCTGCTGACGCACCCCCGGCGCTTCCTGGACGAGGCCGGCCTGCCGTTCGGCGCCAGGTCGGCCACCGCCACCGACCTCCTCCTGATCAACCCGGGCGGCCCCGGCGCCACCGGCGGCTTCCTGCTCGCGGGCATCGTGCTGGCGGCACTTGCCGCACTGGTGCGCGCCGAGCGCCGCTCGGCCATCGTCACCGCCTGGGCGGGCGCCCTGACCGGCCTGGTCTTCGCGGTCCTCGCCAACACCACCGCCTGGGCGGGCCCGGCCACCCTGGTCTACGGCTTCGCCCTGCTCGCCGCGGCCGCGGTCGGCGCCGAGGGCGCCAAGGAGCGGCTCGCCGCCTCCGGCTTCGGCTGGCGCCAGCCGGTCGCCGCGCTCGTCGCCCTGGCCGCCGTGCTCGCCCCGCTGGCCGCCGCCGTCGGCTGGATGGCCGGCGGCGCGGACGGCCCGCTGGAGCGCCGCGACCCGACCCAGGTGCCGGCCTTCGTCGCCGAGGAGAGCACCACCCGCGACCAGGCCCGCACCCTCGTCGTCTCGGGCACGCCCGCCCATGTCTCGTACGCCCTGGTCCGGGGTGCCGGGGCGCGCCTCGGCGACGCCGAGATCGCCGCCGCGGACAGCGGCGACGCCCGGCTCGCCAAGATCGTCGGGAACCTCGTGGCCGGCTCCGGCGCCGACCAGGCCAGCCAGCTCGGCGGCTACGCCGTCCGCTACGTCCTCGTCCAGAGCGGCGCCCCGCGCGAGGTGAGCCGCACCCTCGACAGCACGCCCGGCCTGTCCCGGCTCAGCCAGGACGACGGCAGCGCCCTGTGGCGGGTGGACGACGACGTCGCGCGCGTCACGATCGTCGAGCCCTCCGGCAAGGGCGAGGACGGCGGCCCCGGCGCGGACGGCGGCACGGGTGAGGACGCCGACACCCCCGCCGGGCCCGTGACCGTCGCCTCCGGCAAGGTCGAGGCCCACACCACCATCCCGGCCGGCGCGGACGGCCGTGTGCTGCGCCTCGCCGACCGCGCCGCCCCCGGCTGGACCGCCACCCTCGACGGCAAGGAGCTCACCGCCACCACCGTCGACGGCTGGGCCCAGGGCTTCAGGCTCCCCAGCAGCGGCGGCCGGCTCGACCTCGTCTACGACGACCCGTTCACGCACACCGTGTGGCTGTGGGTCCAGGGCTTCCTCGGCCTGGTGCTCGTCGTCATGGCCCTGCCGGGCCGGCGCCGCGAGGTCGACGACGACCTGCCCGAGGCGGAGGCCGTGCCCATGGCGGCGGCCGCCGCCGACATCCCGGCGCAGGGCGGCGCCGACGGCCGCCGCGCCCGCCGGCTGCGCGCCGCCGCCGAGGCCGAGGGGGAGGAGGAGACCGACGACGCCTCCGGCCAGCCCCGGGCCGCCGAGCCCGCGCACCCCGAGCAGGCCGAGTACGCGCAGTACGCCGAGTACGACCCGTACGCCGCCGTCCCCCAGCAGGACGACCCGTACGGCCAGGAGCAATGGGCCGCCGACTACCAGAGCACCTACGGCTACGAGCAGCCCGCCCAGCCGCAGGAGCAGGTCTACGACCCGTACGGCTACGGCGAGCAGCCCCAGCAGGCCGGCTACGACCGGCAGGGCTACGAGCAGGCCCAGCAACCGCAGCAGCCGCAGCAGCCCCAGGGCTACGACGCCTCGTACGCCCCCTACGGCACCTATGACACGGACGGGTACGACACGGACGGCTACCGCCGCGACGGGAGCAACCAGCAGTGAACCGCAGCACCCTCTCCCTGATCGGCGTCACCGCCGCCCTGGCCGCGGTCGCCGGCGTCGCCACCGTCACCGGCGCGGGCACCCCGGACGCGGCGCCCGCGGTGAGCGCGGCGCGGCTGCCCGTCGAGCGGTCCACCCTGGCCTGCCCGGCGCCGTCCGACTCGGACTTCGCCTCGACCACGTACACCGCCTTCACGCCCAAGGGCGACTCCGCCGGCTCGGGCGGCACCGCCGCCCTGCTGGCCGCGGCCGGCCAGGACGGCAAGGCCGCCGCCAAGCGCAAGCCGGTGGCACCGCTGAAGGAGGCCGGCAAACCGGTCACCGCGGTCACCGAGACCGCCGACGCGCCCGCCCTCATCGGCACCGCCGACGGGGCGCTCGCCCCCGGCTGGACCGTGCAGCAGACCACGGTCGTCGACGCCGGCCCGGCCCGGGCGGTACTCGGCACCTCCTGCGCCGTGCCCGACAGCGAGTTCTGGTTCCCCGGGGTCAGCACCGGCGCCGACCGGCAGGACTACGTCCACCTGACGAACCCGGACGAGAACTCCGCCGTCGTCGACCTCCGGCTCTACGGCGACAAGGGCGAGGTCAAGACCAGCACCACCGACGGCATCACGGTGCCGCCGGGCGCGACCGTCCCCGTCCTGCTCTCCACGCTCACCACGGAGAAGTCCGACGCCCTGACCCTGCACGTCAGCGCCCGCAGCGGCCGGGTCGGCGCCACGGTGGAGGCCGAGGACGCCAAGGCCGGCGGCGACTGGCTGCCCGCCTCCACCGACCCCGCCCCCGGGGCCGTCATGCCCGGCATCCCCGGCGACGCCTCCGACGTGCGCCTGGTGGTCTTCGCGACCGGCGACAGCGACGCCGACCTCAAGCTGCGGCTCGCCTCCTCGGGCGGTGAGATCACCCCCGCCGGGCACGAGACCGTCCACGTCAAGAGCGGTATGACCAGCGCCGTCGACCTCGGCGACCTCACCAAGGGCGAGGCCGGCTCACTCGTGCTGAGCCCGACAGACCCCTCCGACGCGGCCCCCGTTGTCGCCGCCCTGCGGATCACCCGCGGCAAGGGCGCCAACCAGGAGACCGCCTTCCTGCCCGCCACCGCTCCCGTCGGCGACCGCGCCAGCGCCGCCGACAACCGCACGAAGGGCTCGACGCTGGCGCTCACCGCGCCGGAGGGCGACGCCACCGTGCGCGTCGTCACCTCCGCCTCGACGAAGGGCGGCGAGCCCGTGACCAAGAACGTCCCGGTCAAGCGGGGTACGACGGTGGTCCTGTCGCCGCCCGCCCCCTCGGAGGGCAAGGGCTCCTTCGGCGTCACGGTGGAACCCGCCTCGGGCGGCCCCGTCTACGCCTCCCGGATGCTCGCCCTGCCGGAGGGCGGCGTCCCCATGTTCACCATCCAGGCGATGCCTGACGACCGCGGTCTGGTCGCCGTCCCGGAGTCCGAAGAGGACCTGTCCATCCTGAACCGCTGACGGTTCCCGTGCGGCGGCCCCCGGCCGGCCGCACGCCGGTACGGGGAGGCCTAACCCTCCCCGTACCGGGGGTCGACGTTCTCCGGCGACAGCCCGAGCAGCTCGGCCACCTGCTCCACGACCACGTCGTGCACCAGCAGGGCGCGCTCCTCGCGGCTCTTGGCCCGGATCTCCACCGGCCGCCGGTACACCACGATGCGGTGCGGGTCGCCCTTCTGCCCGCCGAGCAGGCGCCCCAGCGGCACGCCGTCGTCGAAGCGGCCGTCGGCCGCGGCGCCGTCGGCGCCGTTCGGCGGCCAGGGCACCTCCTGCACCGCGAACTCCACCTCCGCCAGTTGCGGCCAGCGCCGCTCGAGCCGGTCCGCCGCGTCGCGCACGAGGTCGTCGAAGGCGTCGGCGCGGGTGCGTGCCAGGGGCACCTGCGGGGGCGCGATGGGGCCGCGCATGCCGCGGCCGTGTCGGTCGCGGCGGCGCTGGCGCGGTGCGGGCGAAGGGGTGTCCATCACCTCTGAGAGTAGCCGTCGGGAGCCCCGGGTATGCGGCTCCGTGACCGCTGCCACCACCACGGGGGACGAGGACCGGACATCCCCGTCGATGTCGCAGAATGTACGGTCGCCCACCCCCTGCGCCCGCCCGATTTCCCTGCCCCGACCGCTTCGACGATCGCTCTTGGCATCATTTGCGGCGTTTGGTGATCGGTGCCGCCCGAGGGGCTCTCGTACATTTCCGGCCCTTTGCAGGTCAGGTGCGTCGGCCGCAGGTCGGACCTTCCCGGCCAAGCCGGACGACACGACAGGGTGAGCTCCGGGGGAGTCGTCGCGGCCCGCTCAAGAGTGCGGTACCGTCCAACGTCGTGAGCCTTGTACGTCGCTGTTCGCGCACCGCGTGTGGCCGACCCGCCGTCGCGACGCTGACGTACGTCTACGCGGACTCCACCGCCGTCCTCGGACCGCTCGCCACCTACGCCGAACCCCACTGCTACGACCTGTGCTCCGAGCACTCCGAGCGCCTCACCGCCCCCCGCGGCTGGGAGGTCGTACGGCTCGCCACGGACACCGGCCCCACCCGCCCCAGCGGCGACGACCTCGAAGCGCTCGCCAACGCCGTGCGCGAGGCGGCCCGCCCCCAGGAACGCGAGGGCAACGGCACCAACGGCCGCGGCGGCGACCCCATGGAGATCGCCCGCCGCGGGCACCTGCGCGTCCTGCGCTCGCCCGACTCCTGACCGGCGCCCCCTCGGCCCCACCCGCCCCGGGCCCTCGTGTGCCCCGGGGATCCTCGTCGGCCCGTTCGGATCCGCCCGGTAGGTTGGCTCTTGCCACGATCCATCCACCGGCAACCGGATTCCAGAGCGGAGCACATGCGGTGACCGACCTCTCCCAGCTCGTGAAGGCGTACGACGTCCGCGGAGTCGTCCCCGACCAATGGGGCGAGCCGCTCGCCGAGCTCTTCGGTGCGGCCTTCGTGACCGTGACCGGCGCCGACGCGATCGTCACGGGCCACGACATGCGGCCCTCCTCGCCCGGCCTGTCCCAGGCCTTCGCCCGCGGCGCGGCCTCGCGCGGCGCGAAGGTCACCGAGATCGGCCTCTGCTCCACCGACCAGCTGTACTTCGCCAGCGGCAAGCTCGGCCTGCCCGGCGCGATGTTCACCGCCAGCCACAACCCGGCGCAGTACAACGGCATCAAGATGTGCCGCGCCGGCGCCGCCCCCGTCGGGCAGAACACCGGCCTCGCCGAGATCCGCGAACTGGTCGAGCAGTGGTCCGAGACCGGCCTCCCGGCGAGCGACGCCGCCCCCGGCGAGGTCACCCGGCGCGACATGCTCGCCGACTACGCCGCCCACCTGCGCACCCTGGTGGACCTCGGCTCCATCCGGAACCTCAAGGTCGTCGTCGACGCCGGCAACGGCATGGGCGGCCACACCGTCCCCACCGTCTTCGACGGGCTGCCCCTCGACCTCGTCCCGATGTACTTCGAGCTCGACGGCACCTTCCCCAACCACGAGGCCAACCCCCTCGACCCCAAGAACATCGTCGACCTGCAGGACAAGGTGCGCGAGACCGGCGCCGACATCGGCATCGCCTTCGACGGCGACGCCGACCGCTGCTTCGTCGTCGACGAGCGCGGCGAGCCCGTCTCCCCGTCCGCGATCACCGCCCTGGTCGCCGCCCGCGAACTGGCCAAGCACCCCGGCTCCACCGTCATCCACAACCTGATCACCTCGTGGACCGTCCCCGAGGTCGTCAAGGAGCACGGCGGGACGCCCGTCCGCACCCGCGTCGGCCACTCCTTCATCAAGCAGGAGATGGCCCGCACCGGCGCCGTCTTCGGCGGCGAGCACTCCGCGCACTACTACTTCCGCGACTTCTGGAACGCCGACACCGGCATGCTCGCCGCACTCCACGTCCTCGCCGCCCTCGGCGGCCAGGACGGCACGCTGTCCGCGCTCGTCGCCGAGTACGACCGCTACGCCGCCTCCGGCGAGATCAACACCGCCGTCGACGACCAGGCCGGCCGCACCGCCGCCGTCCGCGCGGCCTACGCCGACCGCCCGGGTGCCGCCATCGACGAGCTCGACGGCCTGACGGTCACCGGCGACGGCTGGTGGTTCAACCTCCGCCCCTCCAACACCGAGCCGCTGCTGCGCCTCAACGTGGAGGCCCGCGACGCCGAACTCATGGCCGGTGTCCGCGACGAGGTCCTCGCCATCGTCCGCGCCTGAGCGCCGTCCCGCCGGAGGAGGCACCGCGCCCCCTCCGGCGGTGCCGGGGGCACCCGACGCGGTCACGCGGGCCGGGGCCCCCGGCGATAGGCTGAATCCGCCGGTCCGCGCGCGCCCGCCCCACACGGCGGCCGCCCGGAAACCACGACGACACCACGACCACAGGGGAGACGCCACCCATGCCGCTCGTCGAAGCCAGCCTCCTGGAGATCCTCGCCTGCCCCGCCTGCCACGCGCCGCTGCGCGAGGACGCCGAGACCACCGAGCTCACCTGCACCTCCGCCGACTGCGGCCTGGCCTACCCCGTGCGCGACGACATCCCCGTCCTCCTCGTCGACGAGGCCCGCCGCCCCGCGTAACGCGACCGGGCCGTCCGGCACGCCGCGCCCGACCGGCCCCGGCCCGGCAGCTTCACGCACACATCACCGGCGCGGCCCGGGCACCCGCACCGCACGGCGCCCCGCGACACCCGACACGACCGGACCGGACCGGAGGACACCCCCGATGCTGGACGAGACGCTGCTCGACGACCCCGACGCCCTCGCCCGCGCCGACACCCGCGGCCTCCTCCTCGGCGTCGCCGCCGCCGGCGCCCGCGTCCGCACCGCCGCCCGCCTCGCGCAGGAAGCGGGAGTCGGCGGACTCAAGCCCGACGGCCGTCCCCGCAGCGTCCTCGTCGCCGGACCCGGCGCGGTCGCCGTCACCGCCGTCGCCGAACTGCTCGGCGCCCTCGGCAACAGTGGCGGCCCCGTGCTGTCCCTGCACCCCACCGGCCCCGCCCCGTACGACCTGCGGTGGACCCTCCCCGGCTGGGCCGGCCCCCTCGACCTGCTGCTCATCGCCAGCCCCGCCGGCACCGAGGCGGGCCTGGCCGACCTCATCGAACAGGCCTACCGCCGCGGCTGCACCGCCGCCGCCGTCGTCCCCTTCGGCTCACCCATCGCCGAGGCGATCCAGCAGGTGCGCGGCATGGTCCTGCCGTACGCCCCCGCCCCCGACCCGGCATCCGTCGCGGGCGTCCTGGGCGAGGCCGCCGACCCCGCCGAGGACCTCGGCGCCTTCTGGGCCCTGCTCACCCCGCTGCTCGCCCTCGGCGACCGCATCGGCCTGCTCGCCGCCCCTCCGGACGCCGTCGAGCGCGTCGCCGACCGCCTCGACGACGTCGCCGCCCGCTGCGGCCCCGCAACGGCCACCTACAGCAACCCTGCCAAGGCACTCGCCTCCGAACTCGCCGAATCCCTGCCGGTGATGTGGAGCGACGGACCCGTCGCCTCGGTCGCCGCACGGCGCTTCGCCGCGGCCATCGCCGCCCGCGCCGGCCGCCCCGCCCTGCACGGCGAACTCCCCGAGGCACTCGACACCCACGGCGCGCTGCTCGCCGGCTCCCTGGCCGGCGCCCTCGACCCCGAGGACTTCTTCCGCGACCGCGTCGACGAGCCCGAGGACCTGCGCCTGCGCGTCGTGCTCCTGCACCGCACCGGCAACGGCGCCGCGAGCTCCGCCCCGCTCGCCCGCGAACTCGCCACGACCCACGACACCCCGATGAGCGAACTCGCCCCCGCCGAGGGGGGCGACCTGGAATCCGCGGTCGAACTCCTCGCCGTCACGGATTTCGCCTCCGTTTACCTCGCCATCACCTCCACCGGGAGATCATGACCGCATGGACCGCCTGACCAACACCATCCGCCCGTACGCCTGGGGATCCACCACGGCCATCCCCGAACTGCTCGGCACCACCCCCACGGGCGAGCCGCAGGCCGAACTCTGGATGGGCGCCCACCCCGGCGCCCCCTCCCGCATCGACCGCGGCAACGGTCCGGTCCCGCTCGACCAGGTCATCGCCGCCGACCCCGGCGGCGAACTCGGCACCCCCGCCGTCGAACGCTTCGGCCCCCGGCTGCCCTTCCTGCTCAAGCTCCTCGCCGCCGGCTCCCCCCTGTCCCTGCAGGTGCACCCCGACCTCGCCCAGGCAGCCGCCGGCTTCGCCGACGAGGAGGCCCGCGGCATCCCCGTCGACGCCCCGCACCGCAACTACAAGGACGCCAACCACAAGCCGGAGATGATCGTCGCGCTCACCCCCTTCGAGGGGCTGTGCGGCTTCCGCCACCCCGAGGAGACCGCGGACCTCCTCACCGGCCTCGGCGTCGACTCCCTCAAGCCGTACGCCGACCTCCTGCGCGCCCACCCCGAGGAGGGCGCGCTCCGCGAGGTCCTCACCGCCGTGCTCGGAGCCGAACGCGCCGCCATGGCAGGCACCGTGGACGAAGCCGCCGAGGCCGCCGGCCGCCTCGCCGCCGAGGGCGGACCGCACGCCGACGCGTACGCCGCCTACGCCGCCATCGCCCACGCCTACCCGGGCGACCCCGGCGTCATCGCCGCCATGCTCCTCAACCACGTCCGGCTCCAGCCCGGCGAAGCGCTGTTCCTCGGCGCGGGAATACCCCACGCCTACCTCAGCGGCCTCGGCGTCGAGATCATGGCCAACTCCGACAACGTGCTGCGCTGCGGCCTCACCCCCAAGCACGTCGACATCCCCGAACTGCTGCGCATCGTCCGCTTCCAGGCGGGCGACGCGGGGGTCCTGCGCCCCGAGGCGTCCCCCGACGGCGAGGAGCTCTACGGCACCCCCATCGACGAGTTCCGGCTCTCCCGCTACTCGCTCGCCGCCGGCGCCGCCCCCCGCACCCCGCACGACCGCACCGCCCAGATCCTGCTCTGCACCGAAGGCACCGCCGTCGTGCGCACCCCCGGCGACCCCGCGGCACCGCAACTCACCCTGGAGCGCGGCCAGTCCGCCTACGTTCCCGCAGGCGAGAAGGTCGAACTCACCGGCGAGGGAACCGTCTTCCGGGCCACCGTGGTGGCCTGACGCACCACGCGAACCACGGCCTGCAAGAATGTCCCGCCGTAACGCCGTAAAGACCGGGCAAAGAGCAGGGCCGAGGGAAGGGACCACCAGCACCTATGAGCGCGTCAGGCGGAACCAAGGCGATCGTCGCCGCATTGGGCGCCAACCTCGCCATCGCGGTGAGCAAGTTCGTGGCGTTCGCCTTCAGCGGCTCCTCGTCCATGCTCGCCGAGGGCGTGCACTCGGTGGCCGACTCGGGCAACCAGGCGCTGCTCCTGCTCGGCGGCAAGAAGGCCCAGAAGAAGGCCACCGAGGAACACCCCTTCGGCTTCGGCCGTGAGCGGTACATCTACGGCTTCCTCGTCTCCATCGTCCTGTTCACCATCGGTGGCGTCTTCGCGCTCTACGAGGGCTACGAGAAGGTCCAGCACCCCCACGAGATCGACGCCTGGTACTGGCCCATCAGCGTCCTGGTTTTCGCGATCATCGCCGAGGGCTTCTCCTTCCGCACCGCCATCAAGGAGTCCAACGCGGTCCGCGGCAAGCAGAGCTGGAGCCAGTTCATCCGCACCGCCAAGGCCCCCGAGCTCCCCGTCGTCCTCCTCGAGGACCTCGGCGCCCTCGTCGGCCTCGTGCTCGCCCTCATCGGTGTCGGCCTGTCCCTGATCACCGGCGACGGCGTCTGGGACGGCATCGGCACCCTGTGCATCGGCGTCCTCCTCGTCGCCATCGCGCTCGTCCTCGCCTCCGAGACCAAGTCGCTGCTCCTCGGCGAGGCGGCCGGTCCCGAGGTCGTCGCCCGCATCCGCGAGGCCATCGTCGACGGCGACGTCGTCACGCGCGTGATCCACATGCGCACCCTCCACCTCGGCCCCGACGAACTCCTCGTCGCCGCGAAGATCGCCGTCGAGAGCGACGACACCGCCACCGAGGTCGCCCGCGCCATCGACGCCGCCGAGGCCCGCATCCGCGAGGCCGAGCCCATCGCCCGGGTCATCTACCTCGAACCGGACATCTACCGCGAGCAGTCGGCCGCTCCCGCCGCCCCCGCGACGGACTGACCCCCTTCACACCACCTCCACGCACCTTCCGGACGCGCCCGGCCACTCGGTGTAGATTCGTCCCTAGCCAGACGTCGCTGCTGATGGCGGTCGGGCGGTCCGGAAACGGACCGGCCGAGGGAGAGAGGGCCTCCGACGGGCTGAGCTGCGGTCGAGGGAGACGTATGTCCGCATGCCTCCCCCCGCCCCGCAGCGGAAAGCCGATGTCCGTTCTGGAAGCACCCCACGAGGAGACTGCATGTCCCCCGTCACCAACGACTTCAAGGTCGCCGACCTCTCCCTGGCCGCCTTCGGCCGCAAGGAGATCACCCTCGCCGAGCACGAGATGCCCGGCCTCATGGCCATCCGCGAGGAGTACGCGGCCTCCCAGCCGCTGGCCGGCGCCCGCATCACCGGCTCCCTGCACATGACCGTGCAGACCGCCGTCCTCATCGAGACCCTCGCCGCCCTCGGCGCCCAGGTCCGCTGGGCCTCCTGCAACATCTTCTCCACGCAGGACCACGCCGCCGCGGCCATCGCCGTCGGCCCCAACGGCACCCCCGAGAACCCGCAGGGCATCCCCGTCTTCGCCTGGAAGGGCGAGACCCTCGCCGAGTACTGGTGGTGCACGGAGCAGGCCCTCACCTGGCCCGACGCGGCCACCGGCGGCCCGAACATGATCCTCGACGACGGCGGCGACGCCACCCTCCTGGTCCACAAGGGCGTCGAGTTCGAGAAGGCCGGCCAGGCCCCCGACCCCTCCACCGCCGACAGCGAGGAGTACGAGCAGATCCTGCTGCTCCTCAACCGCACCCTCGGCGAGAACCCCCAGAAGTGGACCCAGCTCTCCTCCGAGATCCGCGGCGTCACCGAGGAGACCACCACCGGCGTCCACCGCCTGTACGAGATGCAGCGCGACGGCACCCTGCTCTTCCCGGCGATCAACGTCAACGACGCCGTCACCAAGTCGAAGTTCGACAACAAGTACGGCTGCCGCCACTCCCTCATCGACGGCATCAACCGCGCCACCGACGTCCTCATCGGCGGCAAGGTCGCCGTCGTCTGCGGCTACGGCGACGTCGGCAAGGGCTGCGCCGAGTCGCTGCGCGGCCAGGGCGCCCGCGTCATCGTCACCGAGATCGACCCCATCAACGCCCTCCAGGCCGCGATGGACGGCTACCAGGTCACCGTGCTCGAGGACGTCGTCGAGACCGCCGACATCTTCGTCACCACCACTGGCAACCGCGACATCATCCTCGCCGAGCACATGCAGCGCATGAAGCACCAGGCGATCGTCGGCAACATCGGCCACTTCGACAACGAGATCGACATGGCCGGCCTCGCCAAGATCCCCGGCGTCGTCAAGGACGAGGTCAAGCCCCAGGTCCACACCTGGACCTTCCCCGACGGCAAGGTCCTGATCGTGCTGTCCGAGGGCCGCCTGCTCAACCTGGGCAACGCCACCGGCCACCCCTCGTTCGTGATGTCCAACTCCTTCTCGGACCAGACCCTGGCCCAGATCGAGCTCTTCACCAAGCCCGAGGAGTACCCGATCGGCGTCTACGTCCTTCCCAAGCAGCTCGACGAGAAGGTCGCCCGGCTCCACCTCGACGCCCTGGGCGTCAAGCTCACCACCCTGCGCCCGGAGCAGGCCTCCTACATCGGCGTCCCGGTCGAGGGCCCCTACAAGCCGGACCACTACCGCTACTGACGCCGCCCGGGCCGACCGCGCGACAGCGCGCACCCGGTCCCGCAGGCAGCACCAGAGCCACCCCGCAGGCCCCCGCCCCCGGCGGGGGCCTGCCCCGTCGGGCCCCGGCCCGCTTTGTAAGGTCGAACCATGCCCCGCGGCCGCTACTCGTTCCACGACACCCACGACCACACCCCCCTCGGCGAAGAACACTTCCACTGCGCCACCGGCCCCACCGGCTGGCGCTACACCGCCCAGAACACCCACCCCGACGGCGCCCACGCCGGCTCCGTCGACCTCACCATCGACGAACTCGGCCGCCCCATCCGCCTCGAACTGCACGCGGCGGGCTGGCAGGTACGCGGCGCCGCCCTCGACGGCCTCACCTGGGTCCGCACCGACCCCTCCGGCGAAGACGCTCAGGAGGGCAACGTCCCCGCCCACGCCTTCACCGGCGGGTCGCCCGCGTTCTACATCGCCACCGCGCGGCTGCTCCGCCTGCGTCCCGGCACCCCGGCCACGCGCGTACGCCTCGTCGCATTCCAGCCCCCCGTGCTCGCGCCCCGCACCCTCGACCAGTCGTGGGCACTGATCAAGAGCGAAGCACACCCCACTGACAACGCCCCTCTGCTCGTGGACGAATACCAGGTCAACGACCTGGAGACCGGTGAACAGCACACCGTCCACATCGCCGGCGACGTCGTACTCTCCGCCCCGGGCATCGAACTCGAGGACCTCGAGTCACCCCCGTCCCGGTTCCCCACGGCGGACTGACCCGGCCG
Organism: Streptomyces sp. PA03-3a; assembly: GCF_033792735.1. Lineage (NCBI taxonomy): Bacteria > Bacillati > Actinomycetota > Actinomycetes > Kitasatosporales > Streptomycetaceae > Streptomyces > Streptomyces sp. PA03-3a. The sequence goes on along the minus strand of NZ_JARAVM010000064.1, from coordinate 2,538 downwards.
CAGGCACCGGCGACCCCTCAAGCCGGAGGCGCGAAGCCCGTCGACGAGGACGACGGCGAGGAAGCGGAGGGGGACGGGGAAGGGGACGGAGGCACAAGCGCCTGCGGGGCCTGTCCTCCCGCCACCTCCGGCACGGCCTCCCCCCGCACCCCGCCTACCGCACCGGGCGTCCCCCAGCCCACCGGCGGCGTCCCGGCCCCCCGGCCCGTCCCCTGCTCCGCGACCCCGTCGACCGGGGAAGCGACCGGAGCGCCGAAGACCCGGCGGGCGTCCCGGCCCTGCCGCTCCGCGACCACCGCCGCCAGGAACGCCGCGGGCGGTGTTCCCTCCGGCACCGGCGCCCCCGTGCACGCCACCACGTCGCCCGCGAGCCGCTCCGCCATCGACCACCCGACCTGCGGATCCAGCTGGTGCACCCGCGACAGGTACTGCCGCACCGCCAGCCACAGCCCCTCCGGCACCGCCGACAGGTCCACCCCCGCCAACTGCACCGCCAGCCACGGCGGCGCCGGCGGCAGCGGCCGCGCCGCCCGCGGCACCGGAATCCGCTCCCGCACCACCAGCGTCCCCGCGAACACGTCCCCGACCCGCCGCCCGCGCGCCGACACCAGCGAGGCGACGCACGCGATCACCCCGAGGAACATCTGGATCTCCACGACCCCGACCGCCCCCCGCACCAGCGCGTGCCGGAACCGGATCGGCCCGCCGTCGTCCCGCACCACCCGCAACCCGCAGGCCAGCTTCCCCAGCGACCGCCCCCGCGACAGCGTCTCCACCGCGATCGGCACCCCTATCAGCACCAGCAGCAACGAGCCCACGTACACCGCGGCGACCGCCGCGCCGTCCATCGACGCCGTCGCCACCGTCAGCACGATCGAGACGGCCAGATAACCCCCGATGTACACGACCCCGTCCAGCGCCGCCGCCAGCGCCCGGCTCGGCAGCTTCGCCGTGTGCAGCCCCAGCTCGACGGCCTCACCCGTCACCAGACGTCCGGCACCGTCCGCCGCGCTCGCCTCACCCATGCGGGAACCTCCTCCTGCCGACCCCGGACCCGGAGCGCCCAGTCTGCCGCTTCTGCCAAGCTGGGACCTCCCCGGCCAGCCAGGAGCAGCGCCCATGGACCTCGACGTCTTCGCAGCCGCCCACCGCCACGAGTGGGACCGGCTCGACGCCCTGCTGCGCCGGCGTCGGCGCCTCACCGGCGAGGAAGCCGACGAACTCGTCACCCTCTACCAACGCGCCGCCACCCACCTCTCCCTCGTCCAGTCCAGCGCCCCCGATCCCGCACTCGTCGCCCGCCTCACCACCCTCGTCGCCCGCGCACGCAGCGCCGTCACCGGCGCCCGCACCCCCGGCTGGCGCGACGCGGCCCTCTTCTTCACCCGCGTCTTCCCGGCCGCGGTGTACCGCTCACGCCGCTGGTGGGTCCCGACGGCGCTCCTGTCCACCGCGGTCGCCGCGCTGATCGGCTGGTGGGTCGCCACCCACCCCGAGGTCCAGTCCGCCATCGCCGCCCCCGAAGAACTGCGCGCCCTGACCCGCCCCGGCGGCGAGTACGAGACCTACTACTCCAGCCACCCCGCCGCCTCCTTCGCGGCCCAGGTCTGGACGAACAACGCCATGGCCGCGGGCTACTGCCTCGTCCTCGGCGTCTTCCTCGGGCTGCCGGTCCTCTACGTCCTGTTCGAGAACATGGTCAACCTCGGTCTCGGGCTGGGTCTCATGGGCGCCGCGGGCCGCCTCGACACGTTCCTCGGGCTGATCCTCCCGCACGGTCTCCTCGAACTGAGCGCCGTCTTCGTCGCCGCCGGTACGGGACTCCGCCTCGGCTGGACCGTCGTCGACCCCGGTCCTCGTCCGCGCCGCACGGCCCTCGCCGAGGAAGGCCGGGCTGCCATCGGCATGGCCATCGGGCTCGCCGCCGTCCTCTTCGTCTCCGGCGCGCTCGAAGCCTTCGTGACCCCCTCCGGCCTCCCCACCTGGGCCCGCATCGGTATCGGCGTCACCGCCGAGCTGCTGTTCCTCGTCTACGTCTTCGCCGTCGGGCGCCGAGCCGCCCTCGCCGGTGAGACGGGCGACCTGGAGCGGGGCGACCGCAGCGACGTCCTGCCCACCGCCGTATGACCCGTACGGCCGACACCGCCGATGTGCGTCGGAGGCGGCTGACCTGCTAGCCTCCTCTTCGCCCCAAGAGACCTGTTGACACGGGTGGCGAGGGGAGGTAGATTTGAGCAGTTGCCACGAACTGGACATGTTCGGGGGCCGGCGGCTAGGATCTAGCCCGCTTCGACAGACTATCGATCGCACCGCACCTCTCAGAAAGAACTTTCTGAGTGGTCTTTTGCGTCGCTATTCATAGAGGCAAAACCCGGACGGTAATCGGACCCGAAAGTGTCTGATAAAGTCTGGAACGTCGAAAGGCGAAAGCCGGAAGACAAAACCCCGCTCCAACAGGGGGCCGGAAACGAAGAGCGGAAACGCGAAACGGATCTGGTAAGGTTGGAGACAACGAAGGGAAAGCCCGGAGGGGCCGGT
>NZ_JARAVM010000063.1:0-29607 GCF_033792735.1 Streptomyces sp. PA03-3a | reverse complement strand
GCAGCGACTGGAAGACGTTGTTGAACACGATCCAGGAGCCGACGTCGTAACCGGCGGCCGGATCGACCGCGGTCACCTTGTCCGTGATGCCCATCGTGAGGGGGTCCCCGCCGGCCTCGCCGTCCGACCCTCCCGTACCACAGCCGGCGACCACGACTGCCGTCATGGTCGCGGAGAGCGGGAGCGCCAGTCGTTGGACTCGATTCCTCACGAGACTTCCCTCACTGCTTCGTGGTACGGGGCAGGCCCGTGCCGGCCGGACCGCGGGAAATTCTCCGGTCCGGCCGACCGGTGGCTCATCCTGTCACACCGCGACCAATCTCCCAGAACTGGGCGCTGGAAGAGGAGTTGAGGAACCATTCGGCTCCCGTGATGCCGTCGCGGCTGGCGACGAACTGCTTGTCCTGGTACAGCGGGATCATCGGGAGGTCCTGCGCGAGGACTTCCTGCATCTTCGCGAAGTCCTTGTCCGTCTTGCCGCGGTCCGCGGACCGGCGGGTGGCCGGCAGGAGCTGCTTCTTGATGGTCTCGCTCTTGTAGTTGAGGTCGAGGAATCCGTCGTCCGCGAAGAAGGGCGCGATGTAGGTCTCGGCGTCCGGGAAGTCGGGGAGCCAGCTGAGCGAGTAGGCGGCGAACTGCCCGGTGGCGGCACCCTTCAGGAACTTCTTCCAGGTGATCGGCTGGAGGCTCACGTCGAACAGCCCGGTGGACTCGAGCTGCTTCTTCAGGTTCTCGGCCTCCTCCTTGTCCGGCGTGGACGGGTGCTCCGTCGGGTAGGTCCAGGTGAACTTGACCGGGGTGCTGATGCCCGCGGCGGACAGCACCTGGGCGGCCTTGTCGCGGTCGGGCTCGCCGTACGCGTTGAAGTACGAGTTGGTGTGGCCGGTGATGCCGGTCGGGACGGCGCCGAACAGCGGGGTCGCGGTGCGGCCGGTCACGTCGCGCGTGAGGCTGTCGCGGTCGAGGAGGCGGGCGATGGCCTCACGGACGGCCTCGTCCTTCACCGAGGGGTCCTCGACGTTGAAGAACATGTAGCGGGCCGCGAGACCCGGGGTCTCGGTCAGCTTGACGTTCTCGACGGTGCCCTGCTCGATCTCGTTGATCTGGTCCGACTCGAGGGTGCGGTTCACCAGGTCGACGTCACCGGCGGCGAGCGCCTTCATCATCTCGGTGGCCGAGGGGAAGAAGTGGACCTCGACCTTCTCGTTGTTGCGCTTGCCGATCAGGCCCGTGTAGTTCGGGTTCGCGCTGAGGACGGCCTTGCCGTCCTTCCACGAGTCCAGCTTGTACGGGCCGGAGCCCTCCATCTTCAGGCCCTTGAGCGGCTCGGTGGCGCTGTAGACCTCGCTGTCGACGATGGCCGCGGCCGGGGTCGCCAGCTTGTAGGGGAAGGTGGCGTCGGAGGACTTGAGGTGGAAGACGACGGTCTTCGGGTCAGGGGCCTCGACGCTGTCGATGTTCACCAGGAGGCTCGCCGGGCCGATGTCGCTGTTGATCTTCAGCACGCGGTCGACCGAGAACTTGACGTCCTCCGAGGTGAGCGCGTGGCCGTTGGCGAACTTCAGGCCGTCCCGCAGCGTGCAGCGGTACGTCTCCGACTTGGTGTCGGAGAAGGTGCACGACTTGGCGGCGTCGGGCTCGGGGGTGCTGGAGCTGCGGGTGTAACCGAGCAGCATCTGGAAGGTGTTGTTCAGGAAGCTGTACGTGCCGCCGTCGTACGCCGTGGCCGGGTCGAGGGGGGAAGGCTGGTCCGCGGACATCTCGAGGGGGTCCGTGGAGCCGATGACGATCGCGTCACCGCCACCGCCACCACCGGTCGAGTCGCCGCATCCGGCGAGTACGGGCGCGGCGAGGCCCAGCAGCGCCGGCAGCACCAGTAGCTTGCGATTCATCCTCGTTGTTCTCCCTCTTCCGGCCCTTGGCCGTGCAGTGTTGAGCGGGGCGACGATACCTGCAATTGCCGGGCACCGGCATTCCGGCGGACCGCCCCCGAACACGAAGAAGTTGAGCCCACGTCACGGGCGGATAACAGGGCACGGCGCACCGAAATCCGGACAGCGGAACGAACAGCGCGCGGCTCCTCAATCCGGACACAACCCCACCGACTTCACCGCATTTTGACGGTCCGAAGCACGCTCCGCGCGCACTGTCGACACCCGCGAATGTGAAAAGTATCACGCTCCGCCGTACCGGCCGGTAAACAATTCGGCGCTCCGAATCGTCACGGAAAATAGCCGGGCAACCGCCCAGAGTTTCCGTTCAATTCACGGCGACGCTCAGTGAACGGTTGTAATCAGAGAGCGCAGAAAGGGTACGTCGACGCGTTCCAGGGAGGTCACCACGGTCCGCCCGGGGGCCGGGGCGATGGCGGCGATGGACGGCACCGCGACGACGTGGCAGCCGGCCGCCTCGGCGGCCGCGACACCGGTGGGGGTGTCCTCGACGACCACGCACCGTGCGGGGTCCGCGCCGAGCCGCGCGGCGGCGAGCACGTAGGGGTCGGGGTGCGGCTTGGTCCGCTCGATCTCGTCCCCGGCGAGGGAGAAGGCGAAGTGCTGGGAGCCGAGGGAGAGCATGACGGCGTCGATGATGCGCCGGTGGGAGGCGGAGACCAGGGCGGCGGGCACGCCGTGGGCGGCCAGGTCGGTGAGCAGGCGCCGGGCGCCCGGCATCAGCGGCACGCCGCGGCCGATGAGCTCGACGAAGCGCAGGTTGATCAGGGTGGACAACTCGGCGAGCGTGGCGTCCGCCCCGGTGACCGAGATGAGGTGTCCCAGACTGCGGGCCATGGGGCCGCCGACGACGACCTCGCGGTGGGTGTCGTCCAGGACGTGGCCGAGTTCCGCGAAGACCTCGACCTCCGCGTTCCACCAGAAGCCCTCGGTGTCGACCAGCGTGCCGTCCATGTCCAGGAGCACGGCCTGCAGGCCTGCCTCGCGGGCCGGCCGGATCTCGGTGGCGGGAATACCGCTCGTCATGCGCCCCACTCCTCTGCTGCCAGGGGGCACAAAGGCCGGTCGCCTCGCGCCCGGGTGGTGGGGGCGTGCGACCGGCCAGGTGCCGTATCGGACCGTCCAGTGTACGACGTACGTCGGACTACCGCGCGTTGAAGTACTTGGCCTCCGGGTGATGGATGACGATCGCGTCGGTGGACTGCTCCGGATGGAGCTGGAACTCCTCCGAGAGGCGTACCCCGATCCGCTCGGGCTCCAGCAGTTCCGCGATCTTGGCGCGGTCCTCCAGGTCGGGGCAGGCGCCGTAGCCGAGCGAGAAGCGGGCGCCCCGGTACTTCAGGGCGAACATGTCCTCCATCGCGCCCGGGTCCTCCCCCGCGAAGCCGAGTTCCGCGCGGACCCGGGCGTGCCAGTACTCGGCCAGGGCCTCGGCGAGCTGGACGGACAGGCCGTGCAGTTCGAGGTAGTCGCGGTAGGCGTCGGCGGCGAAGAGCTCGTTGGCCGCCTCGGAGATCCGGTTGCCGACGGTGACGACCTGCAGGCCGACCACGTCGGTCTCGCCGGACTCCTCGGGGCGGAAGAAGTCGGCCAGGCACAGCCGGCGGCCGCGGCGCTGGCGCGGGAAGGTGAAGCGGGTCCGCTCGGTGCCGTCCTCGTGCAGGATGATCAGGTCGTCGCCCTTGGAGACGCAGGGGAAGTAGCCGTGGACGACGGCCGCCTCGAGCAGCCCCTCGCTCTGCAGCCGGTCCAGCAGCCCGCGCAGCCGCGGGCGGCCCTCGGTCTCCACCAGTTCCTCGTACGTGGGGCCGCCGGCCCGGGACTGCTTGAGCCCCCACTGGCCCTTGAACAGGGCGCCCTCGTCCAGCCAGGACGCGTAGTCCTTGAGCGGGATGCCCTTGACGACGCGGGAGCCCCAGAACGGCGGGGCGGGCACCGGGTTGTCGACGGCGACGTCGGAACGGATCTGGCCCCGGTTCTCCTCGGGCTCGGGCACCACGCTCTCGCGTGCCGCCACGCGGCGCTGCTTGAGTTCGGGGAGGGTGGCGCCGGGCACCCCGCGCTTGACGGCGATGAGCGCGTCCATCAGGCGCAGTCCCTCGAAGGCGTCGCGGGCGTAGCGGACCTCGCCCGCGTACAGCTCGTGGAGGTCCTGCTCGACGTAGGCCCGGGTGAGCGCCGCGCCGCCGAGGATGACGGGGTAGCGGGCGGCGAGGCCGCGCTGGTTCAGCTCCTCCAGGTTCTCCTTCATGATCACCGTGGACTTGACCAGCAGGCCGGACATGCCGATGACGTCGGCCGAGTGCTCGTCGGCGGCGTCGAGGATCGCCGAGACGGGCTGCTTGATGCCGAGGTTGACGACGTTGTAGCCGTTGTTGGACAGGATGATGTCCACGAGGTTCTTGCCGATGTCGTGGACGTCGCCGCGGACGGTGGCCAGCACGATGGTGCCCTTGCCGGAGGCGTCGGACTTCTCCATGTGCGGTTCGAGGTGGGCGACGGCCGTCTTCATCACCTCGGCCGACTGCAGGACGAACGGCAGCTGCATCTGGCCGGAGCCGAAGAGCTCGCCGACGACCTTCATGCCCTCCAGGAGGGTGTCGTTGACGATCTCGAGGGCGGGCCGCGTCGTCAGGGCCTCGTCGAGGTCCTCCTCCAGGCCGTTCTTCTCGCCGTCGATGATGCGCCGCTGCAGGCGCTCCTCCAGCGGCAGCGCGGCCAGTTCCTCGGCGCGGCTCGCCCGGACGGACTTGGTGTCGACCCCCTCGAAGAGCTCCAGGAAGCGCTGCAGCGGGTCGTAGCCCTCGCGGCGCCGGTCGTGCACCAGGTCCAGGGCGACCTCGCGCTGCTCCTCGGGGATGCGGGCGATCGGCAGGATCTTGGAGGCGTGCACGATCGCCGAGTCCAGGCCGGCCTCGACGCACTCGTGGAGGAAGACCGAGTTCAGCACCATGCGGGCGGCCGGGTTGAGGCCGAAGGAGATGTTGGACAGGCCGAGCGTGGTCTGCACGTCCGGGTGGCGGCGCTTGAGCTCGCGGATCGCCTCGATGGTGGCGATGCCGTCCTTGCGGGACTCCTCCTGCCCGGTGGCGATGGTGAAGGTCAGGCAGTCGACGATGATGTCGCTCTCGGCGATGCCCCAGTTGCCGGTCAGGTCCGCGATGAGCCGCTCGGCCACGGCCACCTTGGCTTGCGGGGTGCGGGCCTGGCCCTCCTCGTCGATGGTGAGGGCGATCAGCGCGGCGCCGTGCTCGGCAGCGAGGCGGGTGGTGCGGGCGAAGCGGGAGTCGGGGCCGTCGCCGTCCTCGTAGTTGACGGAGTTGATCACGGCGCGGCCGCCGAGCTTCTCCAGGCCGGCGCGGAGCACCTCGGGCTCGGTGGAGTCCAGCACGATCGGCAGGGTGGAGGCGGTGGCCAGCCGTCCGGCGATCTCGTTCATGTCGGCGACGCCGTCCCGGCCGACGTAGTCGACGCACAGGTCGAGCAGGTGGGCGCCCTCGCGGATCTGGTCGCGCGCCATCTCCACGCAGTCGTCCCAGCGGCCGTCGAGCATGGCCTCGCGGAACTTCTTGGAGCCGTTGGCGTTGGTCCGCTCGCCGATGGCCAGGTAGGAGGTGTCCTGGCGGAAGGACACGGTCTGGTAGAGCGAGGAGGCGCCCGGCTCGGGGCGCGGCGTCCGGGGGGTGACCTCGTGGCCGCGGACGCGTTCGACGACCTGGCGCAGGTGCTCGGGGGTGGTGCCGCAGCAGCCGCCGACCAGGGAGAGCCCGTACTCGCGGACGAAGGCCTCCTGGGCGTCGGCGAGGCCCTCGGGGCCGAGCGGGAAGTGCGCGCCGTCCTTGCCGAGGATGGGCAGTCCCGCGTTGGGCATGCAGGAGATCCCGACGCGGGCGTGGCGGGCGAGGTAGCGCAGGTGCTCGCTCATCTCGGCGGGGCCGGTGGAGCAGTTCAGGCCGATGGTGTCGATGCCGAGCGGTTCGAGCGCGGTCAGCGCGGCGCCGATCTCGGAGCCCAGCAGCATGGTGCCGGTGGTCTCGACGGCGACCTGGACGAAGAGCGGCAGGTCGAGTCCGGCCTCGGCGAGGGCCTCCTTGGTGCCGAGCACGGCGGCCTTGATCTGCAGCAGGTCCTGGCAGGTCTCGACGAGCAGGGCGTCGGCGCCGCCCGCGACCAGACCGGCGGCGTTCTGCCGGAAGCCCTCCTTCAGGACGGCGTAGTCGACGTGACCGAGCGTCGGCAGCTTGGTGCCGGGCCCGATGGAGCCGATGACCCAGCGCTGGCGGCCGTCCCGGGCGGTGAACTCGTCGGCGACGTCGCGGGCGATGCGGGCGCCGGCCTCGGACAGCTCGACGATGCGGTCGGCGATGTCGTACTCGCCGAGGGCGGAGAAGTTCGCGCCGAAGGTGTTGGTCTCCACGCAGTCCACGCCGACGGCGAAGTACTCGCGGTGGACGGAGGCGACGATGTCGGGGCGGGAGACGTTGAGGACCTCGTTGCAGCCCTCGTGTCCCTCGAAGTCGTCGAGGGTGGGATTCTGCGCCTGGAGCATCGTGCCCATCGCCCCGTCGGCGACGACCACCCGGGTCGCCAGGGCCTCTCGCAGTGCTGCGCCTCGGGCACCGCTCGTGGACGGAAGGGACGGCTGGGCCATGGGTGTGCTCCCTGGAGTGCGACGGCTGTCGGCTTGGTGTGCGCCGGTCCTACTGGTACACACCAGGCCAGCGTAGCCAAGACCCCGGATTCCGCCGCAGGGCATTCCGAGGGGCGGACGGCGGTGCGACACTCTTCTCTGGGATGATGACGGTCGGCATCGTCTGCCATCGTTCAGCATTGTCGAATCATGCAAACCGGCGCGTGGTCGTTCTTACGGAGGGGTTGTTCATGCCAGGTCCCATCCAGTCGCTCGCCAGGGCGGCCGCGATCCTGCGCCTGCTGGCCGGCGGAGAGCGCAGGCTCGGCCTGTCGGACGTGGCCTCCTCCCTGGGTCTGGCGAAGGGCACCGCGCACGGCATCCTGCGCACGCTGCAGCAGGAGGGCTTCGTCGAGCAGGACCCGCTCTCCGGCCGCTACCAGCTGGGGGCGGAGCTGCTGCGGCTGGGCAACAGCTACCTGGACGTGCACGAGCTGCGGGCCCGCGCCCTGGTGTGGACCGACGACCTGGCGCGCTCCAGCGGCGAGGCCGTCTACCTGGGCGTGCTGCACCAGCAGGGGGTGCTCATCGTCCACCACGTCTTCCGTCCCGACGACAGCCGGCAGGTGCTGGAGGTCGGGGCGATGCACCCGCTGCACAGCAGCGCGCTCGGCAAGGTGCTGTCGGCCTACGACCCGGTCGCGCACAGCGAGGCGGCCGAGCTGGAGCGGGAGCCGCTGACCGCGCGCACCGTCACCGACGACGCGGCGTTCGAGGGTGTGCTCGATCTCACCCGCGCCCGTGGCTGGAGCGCCGACCTGGAGGAGACCTGGGACGGTGTGGCGTCCATCGCCGCCCCCATCCACGACCGGCACCGCATGACCGTGGGGGCGGTGGCCGTCACCGGCGCGGTCGAACGGGTCTGCGCGGACGGCGAGATCAGGCCCCAACTGGTCGCGGCGGTACGGGACTGCGCCAGGGCGGTCTCCCGCGACCTGGGCGCCGGCCGCTTCTGACGGCCGGCCGGACGCGCCGACTCGGAGACCTTTCCGCAACCTGACGAACCCTTGACGGGTCCGGTCACGCAGGAGAACACTCTCGTTCGACGGTCGACATTGTCGAACACCAGCCGACGGAGTCGGTAAGGTGTACGTAACCGTGGGACCGCCGAGGGCCTGGTGACAGGCCCACGGACTCCGGAACGGGACCGGGGTCCGCCTTCCCCTGGACGAAGGACAAAGGAGTCGCGAGTGTCCAGCGACCACATCTTCATCGGCGAGACCATCGGTACCGCTGTTCTGATCCTCCTCGGCGGCGGCGTCTGCGCGGCTGTCACCCTCAAGAGTTCCAAGGCCCGTAACGCCGGCTGGGTGGCCATCACCTTCGGTTGGGGCTTCGCGGTCCTGGCCGGCGCCTACATCTCGGGTTCCCTCTCCGGCGCCCATCTGAACCCCGCGGTCACGATCGGTCTCGCGATCGACAGCGGCGAGTGGAGCAAGGTCCCGGTCTACCTGGCCGGCCAGATGCTCGGCGCGATGATCGGCGCGACCCTGGTGTGGATCACCTACTACGGCCAGTTCCAGGCCCATCTGACCGACGCCGAGATCACCGGCGGTCCGGGGGCGCAGGCCACCGCGGCGGCCGAGAAGCAGACCACGGGCCCCGGCCCGGTGCTGGGCATATTCTCCACCGGCCCCGAGATCCGCAACGTCGCGCAGAACCTCGCCACGGAGATCATCGGCACCTTCGTCCTGGTGCTCTTCATCCTGACCCTCGGCCTCACCAAGGGCCTCGCGGTCTCCGGTACCGGCACCCTGATGGTCGCACTGGTCGTCGTCGGCATCGGCCTCTCGCTGGGCGGGCCGACCGGATACGCCATCAACCCCGCACGCGACCTCGGTCCGCGCATCGTGCACGCCCTGCTGCCGCTGCCCAACAAGGGCGGCTCCGACTGGCGCTACGCCTGGATACCCGTCGTCGGCCCGATCGTGGGTTCGGCCCTCGCCGCCGGCCTCTACAAGATCGCATTCTGAGAAGCAGCCCCCGACATCCCAAGGACCTGAGGAGCACACCGTGACCGACGCCCACACCACAGGCCCGTTCATCGCGGCCATCGACCAGGGCACCACGTCCTCGCGCTGCATCATCTTCGACAAGGACGGCCGGATCGTCTCCGTCGGCCAGAAGGAGCACGAGCAGATCTTCCCCAAGCCGGGGTGGGTCGAGCACGACGCGGCCGAGATCTGGACCAATGTGCAGGAGGTCGTCGAGGAGGCGGTCAGCAAGGCCGGCATCACCTCCGCCGACGTCAAGGCGATCGGCATCACCAACCAGCGCGAGACCACCGTCCTGTGGGACAAGAACACCGGCGAGCCGGTGCACAACGCCCTGGTCTGGCAGGACACCCGTACGGACGCCCTGTGCAAGGAGCTCGGCCGCAACGTCGGGCAGGACCGCTTCCGCCGCGAGACCGGCCTGCCGCTGGCCTCCTACTTCGCCGGTCCGAAGATCCGCTGGCTGCTCGACAACGTCGAGGGCCTGCGCGAGCGCGCCGAGGCCGGCGAGATCCTCTTCGGCACCATGGACAGCTGGGTGATCTGGAACCTCACCGGCGGTGTCGACGGCGGGCACCACGTCACCGACGTGACCAACGCCTCCCGCACGCTGCTGATGAACCTGCACACCCTCGACTGGGACCAGAAGATCCTGGAGTCGATCGGCGTCCCCGCCGCGGTGCTGCCGGAGATCCGCTCCTCCGCCGAGGTGTACGGCTCCGCCGCCTCCGGAGCCCTGGCCGGCGTGCCGGTGGCCTCCGCGCTCGGCGACCAGCAGGCGGCCCTGTTCGGCCAGACCTGCTTCTCCGAGGGCGAGGCCAAGTCCACCTACGGCACCGGCACCTTCCTGCTGATGAACACCGGCGAGAAGCCGATCAACAGCTACAACGGCCTGATCACCACCGTCGGCTACCGCATCGGCGACCAGAAGCCGGTGTACGCCCTGGAGGGCTCGATCGCGGTCACCGGTTCGCTGGTGCAGTGGATGCGCGACCAGATGGGCCTGATCAAGACCGCGGCCGAGATCGAGACCCTGGCGCTGTCGGTAGAGGACAACGGCGGCGCCTACTTCGTGCCGGCCTTCTCCGGTCTGTTCGCCCCGTACTGGCGTTCCGACGCCCGCGGTGTGATGACCGGCCTCACCCGATACGTCACCAAGGCGCACATCGCCCGCGCGGTGCTGGAGGCGACCGCCTGGCAGACCCGCGAGATCGTCGACGCGATGACCAAGGACTCGGGCGTGGAGCTCACCGCGCTCAAGGTCGACGGCGGCATGACGGCGAACAACCTGCTGATGCAGACCCTCGCCGACTTCCTGGACGCACCCGTCGTACGCCCGCTGGTCGCCGAGACCACGTGCCTGGGCGCGGCCTACGCCGCCGGCCTGGCCGTCGGCTTCTGGTCCGACACCGATGAACTGCGCGCCAACTGGCGCCGGGCCGCCGAATGGACCCCCCGCATGGACGAGGGCACCCGCGACCGCGAGTACAAGAACTGGCTCAAGGCCGTCGAGCGCACCATGGGCTGGATCGAAGAGGAGAAGTGAACCGATCATGACCACCCTGCAGCGCGTCCCGGCTCTCGGGACGCATCCGACCGCCGGCCGCAACCCGGGCCGCGCCGAGACCCGGGAACTGCTGAGCCGCGCCACCTACGACCTGCTGGTCGTCGGCGGCGGCATCCTGGGCACCTCCGTGGCATGGCACGCCGCGCAGTCGGGGCTGCGGGTCGCGATGGTGGACGCCGGCGACTTCGCCGGCGCCACCAGCTCCGCCTCCTCCAAGCTCGTGCACGGCGGCCTGCGCTACCTGCAGACCGGCGCGGTCAAGCTGGTGGCGGAGAACCACATGGAACGGCGGGTCCTGGCCAGGGACGTGGCTCCGCACCTGGTCAACCCGCTCACCTTCCATCTGCCGGTCTACCGGGGCGGCCCGGTCGGGGCCGCCAAGCTCGGGGCGGGTGTCTTCGCCTACTCGGCGCTGTCCGCCTTCGGCGACGGGGTGGGCCGGGTCATCTCCCCGGCCAGGGCCGCGGCCGCCAACCCCGCCCTGCGCACGGAGAACCTCAAGGCCGTCGCCGTCTACTACGACCACCAGATGAACGACTCGCGGATGGCGGTCATGACGGTGCGCGCCGCCGTCGAGGCGGGTGCCGTCGTCCTCAACCACGCCGAGGTCACCGGTCTTCGCTTCACGCACGGCCGGGTCACCGGCGCCGAACTGAAGGACCGCCTGGACGGCACCGAGTTCGGCGTCGACGCGCGGCTGGTGCTCAACGCGACCGGCCCGTGGGTCGACCACCTGCGGCGGATGGAGGACAAGGGCGCCGCTCCCAGCATCCGGCTGTCCAAGGGCGCCCACATCGTCCTGAAGCGCAAGGCCCCGTGGCGGGCCGCCATGGCGACCCCGATCGACAAGTACCGCATCACCTTCGCCCTGCCCTGGGAGGACCAGCTCCTTCTGGGCACCACCGACGAGGAGTACACCGGCGACCCGGCCGACGTGCGGGCCACCGAGGCCGACATCAGCCAGATCCTGGACGAGGCCGCCCACTCGGTGCGGGACGAGCACCTGTCCCGCGACCTGATCACCTACGCCTTCGCGGGCCTGCGGGTGCTGCCCGGCGGCCCGGGGGGCGTGGAGAAAGCCAAGCGCGAGACGGTCGTGACCGAGGGCAGCGGCGGCATGCTGTCGGTCGCGGGCGGCAAGTGGACCACGTACCGGCACATCGGGCGCACGGTCATGGCCAAGCTCGCCAAGCTGCCCGGCGGCCCGCTGAACGAGGACATGGAGCCGCTGGACCGCCTGCCCCGGCGGGTCCCGCTGCCGGGCGTCGCCAACCCCAACGCGGTCGCCCACCGGCTGCTGGTGGACCGGGAGCCGGGTCAGCGCCTCGACCCGCTGACGGCCCGTCACCTGGCCACCCACTACGGCGCGCTGTCCTTCGACATCGCCCGGCTGGCCAACGAGGACCCCGCGCTCGGCGAGCGGATACACCCGGACGGCCCGGAGATCTGGGCCCAGGTCGTGTACGCCCGCGACCACGAGTGGGCGCAGACGGCGGACGACGTGCTGCGTCGCCGCACCACCCTGACGGTGCGCGGCCTGGACACCGCGGACGTCCGGGAGCGGGTCGAGTCGCTGCTGGCCGGCCGGCGCGACTGACACCCCCCGCCCCGTGGGCCCGGGCGCCCCGGGGTGAGCGGAAGACCTCCCCGCTCACCCCGGACGCCCGGGCCGCCGCGTCTCCGGCGGGACGTAGGCGGCCGCCAGGTCCTGGGCGTCGGCGTACGAGGGCAGGCCCGCCGGGAGCGGCGCGCCCTCCAGGGCGCGGCCGGCGGTGTCCACGGCGGCGTGGAGCGCGGCGCGGAAGAGCAGTGAGCCGGTGCTGACGCGGCTCACCCCGAGGGCGGCGAGGCGGGAGAGCCCCGGGCCGCCCTGCGGGAGCAGGACGTTGAGCGGGGCACCGAGTCCGTCGGCGAGCGCGGCGATCGGGCCCTCGTGGGCCAGGCCGGGCACGAAGATCCCGTCGGCGCCGGCCGCGAGGTAGGCGGCGGCGTGGCGGCGGGTCTCGTCCCGCGGGTCCTCGGGGGTGCCGAGCCAGTGGGTGTCGGTGCGGGCGTTGACGAAGAGCCCGGGAGCGGTGCGCTTGATCGCCGTGATCAGCTCGCACTGCAGCGCGGGGTCGTTCAGGCCCGCTCCGCCGGGGAGGCCGTCCTCGATGTTGACGCCGGCGACGCCCAGCCGTTCGAGGTCGGCGGCGAGTTCGGCGACGTCCTCGGGCGTGGGGCCGAAGCCGCCCTCGATGTCGACGCTGACCAGCACGGGCAGCCGGACGAGGTCGCGGGCGAGCCACAGGGTCGTCTCCCGGGTGGCGCCGGCCGCGTCCGGCAGGCCCGCGGCGGCGGCCACGCCCAGGCTGCTGGTGCCGATCGCGGGAAAGCCGCGGGCGGCGAGGGCGGCGGCGGAGGCGCGGTCCCAGGCATTGGGCAGGAAGAGCGGGCGGCCGGCCCGGTGGAGGGCGCGGAAGGCCTCGAAGCGGTTCATGCGGTGGGTGCCTCCAAGGCGTCGGGCGCGATGCCCAGATGGGTGTGGAGGGCCGTGCGGCCCCGCGCGGTGAGCCGCAGCGCCCGGCCGCTGCCGATGCGTACGCACCAGCCCGAGGCGAGGGCGTGTCCGCACAGCGCGGCCCCGGCGACGCCCGCGAGGTGCGGGCGGCGCTCCGTCCAGTCCAGGCAGGGCCGGGCGAGCGGACGGCGGCCGGTGCGTGCGGCGGCCAGGTCGACTCCGAGCCCGGTGAACCACCGCACGCCCTCGTCGGTGAGGGCGAAGCCGGTGCTCTGGTCGAGCAGTCCGCGCCGGGTCAGGGCGTCGGTGACGAGGATGCCCAGGCGTCCGGCGAGGTGGTCGTAGCAGGTCCGGGCGCGGGCCATGGCGCTCCGGGCGCCCGCCTGGGCGAGGGTGCGGGGCGCGGGGGCCGGTGGCCCGGCGTGCGCGGCGAGGTCCTCGACGAGTTGCGCGGTACGGGCGTCGGCGAGGCGTACGTAGCGGTGCCGGCCCTGGCGCTCCTCGGCAAGCAGCCCGCCGGTGACGAGCCGCCCGAGGTGCTCGCTGGCGGTCGAGGGCGCCACTCCCGCGTACCGGGCCAGCTCCCCCGCGGTCCAGGCCCGGCCGTCGAGCAGCGCCAGGCACATCACGGCCCGCGTCTCGTCCGCGAGCAGCGCCGCGAGGGCGGCGAGGGCACTTCCGGCGTGGTCGTCTCGCACCATGTCCCCAGGATGCTCCCCGGACGTTTCGGCGCACGCCGAAGTGTCGGTGGGCGCTCTCCGCCGTCCGCGGCTTGACAGGACGTCAGCCCAGGCCCCACCCTTTCACCACTTGCTTAGTGAAAGGGTGTTTCGCGCATGGTCGAGTTCCGCATCGACCGCCGCAGTGGGGTCGCCACGTACCTCCAGATCGTCCAGCAGACCAAACAGGCCCTGCGGCTCGGCCTCCTGGAGCCCGGCGACCGGCTGCCGACGGCCCGCGAGGTCGTCGAGGCGACCGCCGTCAACCCGAACACCGTGCTCAAGGCGTACCGCGAGCTGGAGCGCGAGGGCCTGGTGGAGGCGCGCCGCGGCCTGGGCACATTCGTCCAGAAGTCGCTGGGCGCCGGCCCGGCCGACTCGCCGCTCGCGGGCGAACTGGCCGACTGGATGCGCCGTGCGCGCACCGCGGGCCTCGACCGCGAGGACGCGGCGGCGTTGTTCCAGTCCGTACTGGACCGTGAGTTCTCCGAGGGGGAGAGATGAGCCGGGAAGCGGGCAGCGCGCCGGACAGGCCGGCGGTGCCCGCGCTCGACGCGGGGTCGCCGCGCCCCGCGGCGGCGTCGTGTGTCCGCTGGGCCGCCTTCGCGCTGCTCCGCCGCCGGACGGTCTGAGCCGGGGCCATAGGGTGATCCGCACAGCATCGTCCCGCCCGGCCCGGAGGCCCGATGACCACGGATCAGCTGCCCATCTCCCGCATCCCGCGACGCGGCCTGCCCGCGCACGCGGTCGTCGTGGGCGATCCGGCGCGCTCGGCGGAGGTCGCCGCCCTGCTCACGGACCCGCGTGAGGTGTCGCACCATCGCGAGTACCGCACCTTCACCGGTACCTGGAAGGGCACCCCCGTCGTGGTGTCCTCGCACGGGGTCGGCGGGCCGGGCGCCATGTGCCTGTTCCAGGAGCTGGCGGAGGCCGGCGTCGGCACGATCCTGCGCCTCGGCACGGCCGGCGCCATCCGCACCGGCATAGGCGACGGCGACCTGGTGATCGCCGAGGCCGCGGTGCGGGACGACGGCGTGACGCAGCAACTGCTGCCGCCGGAGTACCCGGCGTTCGCCGCACCGGAGGCGGTGCTGGCGCTGCAGCGGGCGGCGCGGGCGGCGCAGGCGCCGCACCACCGGGGCGTGGTGTGGACGCGTGCGGCCTTCCAGCCGGGCTTCCTGCCGCTGCCCGGCGCGGCGTACGCGGCGGCCGGGATCGCCGCGATCGAGATGGAGCTGTCGGCGCTGCTGGTGCTGGCCTCGACACGCGGACTGGTGGCCGGCGGGGCGCTGGTCGTCGACGGCGCCAACGCCGACGACCTGGTCGACCTGGAGGCCACCGGCGGCTACGACCCGCACCGGGCGGTGGTCGCCGAGGGGGTCGCCCGCGGCAGCCGGGTAACGTTGGACGCCTTGCATCTGCTGGCCACCGAGTACGGAAGCGACGAGAAGTGAGCGCTCAGGACGCCGATCTGCTGGTGCACGGCGGCGATGTGCTGACCGTCGACGCGGCGGGCACCGTCGTCACCGACGGCGCGGTCGCCGTACGGGACGGCGAGATCGTCGCCGTCGGCCCGGCGGAGGAGGTGCGCGCGGCCCACCGCGCCGCCGAGGAGATCGACGCGACGGGGTGCCTGGTGCTCCCCGGGCTGGTCAACACCCACACCCATCTGGCGATGACCCTGCTGCGGGGCCTCGCCGACGACGTGGACCTGCAGGAGTTCCTGGCCCGGGTGATCCCCCGCGAGGCCGAGCTGCTCTCGCCGCGGGCGGTGGCCGCGGGCGTGCGGGTCGCCGTGGCGGAGAGCGTACGGGCCGGCGTCACCACGGGCCTGGACATGTACTGGTTCCACGAGGCCGCCGAGGAGGCCGCGCGGGCGGCGGGCTGGCGGCTGCTGGCCGGTCCGACCTTCATGGACGTGCCCGGGCCGCCGGACGGCCGCCCGTACGGCGACCGCATGGCCTGGGCCGCGGGCGACCTGGCCGCGCGCACCGCCCCCGTGCCGGGCACCCGGCCGGTGGTCTTCGCGCACAGCGCCTACACCCTCGGCCCCGAGCAGCTCGTCGCGATCGCCTCGCTCGCCCGCGAGCACGGCGCGCTGCTGCACATCCACGCCGCGGAGAACGCCGCCGAGGTCGCGATGGTGGTCGAGGCGCACGGCAAGCGGCCGGTCGAGCTGCTGGACTCGCTCGGTGTCCTCGGGCCCGACGTGCTGCTGGCGCACGCCGTGGACCTGACCGACGGCGAGATAGCCGCCCTGGCCAGGACCGGCACGTCCGTCGCGCACTGCCCGGTATCCAACCTGAAGCTGGGCTGCGGCATCGCGCGCGTCCCCGAGCTGCTGGCCGCCGGGGTCACCGTCGGCCTCGGCACGGACGGCGTGGTGAGCTCCAACACCCTCGACGTGCTGGGCGCGGTGCGGGCCGCGGCGCTGGTGCACAAGGCAGGCGGCGACCCGACCGCCGTCGGCGCGCAGCAGGCGGTACGGATGGCGACGATCGAGGCCGCCCGCGCGCTGGGCCTCGCCGACCACCTCGGGTCCCTGGAGCCGGGCAAGCGCGCCGACCTGGCCGTCCTCGACCTCGGCGGGCCACACCTCGCGCCGCGCCACGACCCCTGGTCGATGCTGGCGTACGCGGCCGCGGCCGCGGACGTACGGGACACCGTCGTCGACGGCCGGGTCCTCATGCGCGACCGGGTGCTGCTCACCCTCGACGAACCAGCCGCGCTGCGCGAGCTGGAGGCGCTGGAGCGGGAGCACCCCGCATGACCTCCGCCGTCGAACCCACCCGCGGCTTCACCGGGCGCAGCCGTGCCGCCGACCGCGATCCGCGGCTGCCTCCCGGCCAGTACGACGCCCGCGACACCTGGCCGGTCCTGTCCGCCGAGGTCACGCCCACGATCGCCACCGGGGACTGGACGTTCCGGGTGGACGGCCTGGTGGACGGCCCGCGCACCTGGGACTGGGAGGCGGCGCACGCGCTGCCCGGCTCCGAGTACCGGGGCGACATCCACTGCGTGACCGGCTGGTCCAAGTTCGGCGTGCGCTTCGGCGGGGTGTCGGTCGACGCCTTCCTCGAGGCCGCGGGCCCCTCCCCCGCCGCCACCCATGTCGTCGCCTGGTCCCACACCGGCTACGCCGCCAACCTGCCGCTCGCGGACGTCACCGGCGGCCGCGCCTGGATCGTCTGGGAGTACGACGGCGCGCCGCTCGCCCCCGAGCACGGCGGCCCGGCGCGGCTGGTCGTCCCGCACCTGTACTTCTGGAAGAGCACGAAGTGGATCGCGGGGCTGCGCCTGCTCGACCACGACGAGTCCGGCTTCTGGGAGCAGAACGGCTACCACCACCGGGGCAATCCCTGGCAGGAGCAGCGCTACGCCCATGACTGACCTCGTCGCCCCCGCGCCCGCCCCGGCGTTCGTCCCGCCCGCCCGGTTCGCGGTCCCCGGCCGGATCGCCGTGCCCGAGGCCGCGTCGTCGGTCTGGCGGCGCGCGGTGATCACTCAGATCCGCCGG
The DNA here is from genome assembly GCF_033792735.1 of Streptomyces sp. PA03-3a. Lineage (NCBI taxonomy): Bacteria > Bacillati > Actinomycetota > Actinomycetes > Kitasatosporales > Streptomycetaceae > Streptomyces > Streptomyces sp. PA03-3a. The sequence goes on along the minus strand of NZ_JARAVM010000063.1, from coordinate 12,668 downwards.
GAGACCCCGCGCGCCGCCACCTTCCGGCTCGCGGTGCCCGGCTGGGCGGGCCATCTTCCCGGCCAGTACCTGACGCTGCGCCTCACGGCCCCCGACGGCTACACGGCGCAGCGCAACTACTCGGTCGCCTCCGCCCCCGACGCCTCCGGCCACATCGAGCTGACGCTCGACCACGTGGCCGGCGGCGAGGTCTCCGGGCACCTGCACACCGTGGCCCGGCCGGGTGACGCCGTCGAGGTCCGCGGCCCGCACAGCGGCTTCTTCGCCTGGACCGGGGACCACCCGGCGCTGCTGCTGGGCGCCGGATCGGGTGTCGTCCCGCTGATGTCGATGGTGCGCCACCACCGGCTGCGCGGTCTTGACGTGCCGCTGCGGCTGATCGTCTCGGCCCGCACCCGCGAGGATCTGATCTACGGCGCCGAGTACGGTCCGGAGACGCAGGTGCTGCTCACCCGCGCCGAGGGCCGCCTCACCGCCACCCATCTGGCCCCGCTGCTGGCCGATCCGCCGCCGGGCGGCTGGGAGGCGTACGTGTGCGGCGGCAACGGTTTCGCCGAGCACGCCTCGCGCCTGCTGGCGGCCGGCGGGCAGCCGCTGGACCGGATCCGGATCGAGCGATTCGGCTGATCAGCGAGGTTCGGGTATTCTCCTCTTTACGTGATCTTCCGGGGCAGCGCTCCGGGAGAGCTCACCGGGACGTGGCGCAGCTTGGTAGCGCACTTGACTGGGGGTCAAGGGGTCGCAGGTTCAAATCCTGTCGTCCCGACGGTGATGTCGCAGGTCACAGGCCGTGTTCGCAGCAGCGGACACGGCCTTCGCGTGCTCGGCGGCCCCTCGGCGGGATCCCTTTCCCGCGGAAGGCCACCGGCCTCGGGTGGTGCGGGCATAATGGCCCGATACATCGGATGTCCGGGGAGGCGAGGGGCTCATGGCGGTCACCGACGAGGCGATCGAGAAGATCAAGGAGATGATCGTCTCCGGCGCGCTGCGCCCCGGCGACCGGCTCCCCAAGGAGAGCGAACTCGCCGCGGATCTCGGGCTGTCGCGCAATTCCCTGCGCGAGGCGGTCCGCGCGCTGTCCCTGATCAGGATCCTGGACGTACGCCAGGGCGACGGCACCTATGTCACCAGCCTGGACCCGCAGTTGCTGCTGGAGGCGCTGAGCTTCGTGGTGGACTTCCACCGCGACGACACCGTCCTTGAGTTTCTCGCGGTGCGCCGCATCCTGGAGCCCGCGGCCACGGCGATGGCGGCCACGCGCATCGCCGATTCCCAGCTGGAGGCCCTGACCGAGCAGTTGGAGGCGCTCGGGACGGCGCCGTCGGTGGAGGAACTGGTCGCGTGCGACCTGGAGTTCCACCGGGGCATCGTGCAGGCCTCGGGCAACTCGGTGCTGTGCTCGCTGCTGGACGGGCTGTCCGGGCCGACCACACGGGCCCGGATCTGGCGCGGGCTGACGCAGGAGGACGCGGTCAGCCGCACCCTGCACGAGCACCGTGCCATCCTGGCGGCCCTGCGCGACCGGGACGCGGAGGCCGCGCGGTCCTGGGCGACCGTGCACGTCGCCAGCGTGGAGCAGTGGCTGCGCTCCACGCTCTGAGACCCGGCGGGTCCCCGGCGGATCCCGCCGGCCGGCGAACCGCGCCGTGCCGGGGTGCGTCCGGTCCTTCGTAAGAGTGATCGAGAAGAGGGATCGGATGAATCCACGCTTCAGGCTGCGCTTGCGCCGCCCCTCGGCCCGTACGCTGCGCCGCGGCGCGCTGCTGGTCGTGCTCGCCGTCCTCCTCCCGGTGCTCGCCGCCGGGGTCGCCCTGCGCCTGGAGTACACCGGCGACGCTTCCGGTGCCGGCGGCAACCGCGACCGGAACGCGGTGTGGCTGGGCCACGCCTGGATCGACGGGGAGCGGGACGGGGCCGACCTCGAGTCGCTGGCCCGGGAGTTGCGCGGCAGCGGCACCCGGGACCTGTACGTGCACACCGGGCCCCTGGAGTTCGACGGCAGCCTCGACGCAGGGCTGTACCCGGGCGCGCGGGACATGATCGACCGGATGCACACGGTGCTGCCGGGGGTCCGCGTCCAGGCGTGGCTCGGCCAGGTCCTGTCGCACGACGGTTCCGAGGGCCTGCACCTGGACGACCCGGCGGCCCGCGCCCGGATACGGGACAGCGCCGCCCAGGTCCTGGCGGCCGGGTTCGACGGGGTGCACCTGGACCTGGAGCCGATGTACTCCGACGACCGCGGGTTCCTCGCGCTGCTGGACGCGGTGCACCGGCTCACCGCCGCCCGCGGCGTGCCGCTGTCGGTCGCGACCCACCAGATCGACCCGCTCCCCTCCCTGCACTCGGTCAGCGGCCCGCTGTTCAATCACCCCAAGTGGTGGTCCCAGCACTACTTCGGGGAGGTGGCCCGGCGCGTGGACCAGGTCGCGATGATGACCTACGACACCGCCCTGCCCCTGGAGGGCCTGTACGGCGGCTACGTGGCCCAGCAGACCGCGCTCGCCCTGGAGGTGACGCCGCAGGGGACCGACCTGCTCGTCGGCCTGCCGGGGTACCACACGAACAACCTGGGCCGCCATGCCTGGGCCGAGACCGTCACGGCCGCCGTGCGCGGCGCCCGGCTCGGCCTCGCCCGTGAGGCGCCCTCCCGTGAGCGCTTCGGACTCGCGCTGTACGTCGACTTCGCCGCGACCCCGGCCGACTGGGCCGCGTACCGCTCCGCGTGGAGCGGTGGCTGACCGGACGCGTACCTCCGATGACTCTGGGGATCATCCCCCTACGAAGGCGGCGGCACCTGTCCCGCGAAGCCGTAGGCTGGTGCAGCACGCGAAGGAACGGCAGCCGGCGGGGGTGGCACCATCCCCCTTCCGGCCGGAAGGAGGCGCTGGGTGATCGAGCTCGAGGGGGTTCCCGAGCTGATCGACCCGGTCATGGTGGCCGCGTTCGAGGGCTGGAACGACGCCGGGGACGCCGCCTCCGCCGCGGTCGGGCATCTGGACCGGGAGTTCAAGGGCGAGGTGTTCGCCGCGCTGGACGCCGAGGACTACTACGACTTCCAGGTCAACCGCCCCACGGTCTGGATGGACGGCGGAGCACGGCGGATCACCTGGCCCACCACGCGGCTGTCCGTCATCCGCATCGAGACCCCCAAGCCACGTGACCTCGTCCTCGTACGGGGCATCGAGCCCAGCATGCGCTGGCGCTCTTTCTGCAACGAGATCCTGGGCTTCGCCCATGAGCTCGGCATCGAGATGGTGGTCGTGATGGGCGCCCTCCTGGGCGACACCCCGCACACCCGTCCGGTGCCGGTCACGGCCGTCACCTCCGACCCGGACCTGGCGACCGCGCTCAGCCTGGAGGAGTCCCGCTACGAGGGCCCCACCGGCATCGTCGGCATCCTCCAGGAGGCCTGCACCCACGCCGGCATCCCGGCGGTCAGCCTGTGGGCGGCCGTGCCGCACTACGTGTCGCAGCCGCCGAACCCGAAGGCGACCCTGGCGCTGCTCAACCGTCTGGAGGACCTGCTGGACCTGCGCATCCCGCTCGGCGAGCTGCCGGAGGACGCGCGCGCCTGGCAGGTCGGCGTGGACCAGCTGGCGGCCGAGGACAGCGAGGTCGCCGAGTACGTCCAGACGCTGGAGGAGGCCCGCGACACGGCGGAGCTTCCGGAGGCCTCGGGCGAGGCCATCGCCCGCGAGTTCGAGCGCTATCTGCGGCGCCGCGACCCGCAGGCGGGCGAGTCCGACGCGGGCCCCTACCTGCGGGACATGTCGCAGAAGCCCAAGGACGACCGGGACGAGAAGGAGGACGGCGCCGACGGGGAGTGACCCGCGCGGCGCCGCCCCGGGGAAACCCGGGCAGTCATGGAAGCGGCCCGGCCGCCGCCCCGCACAGGGGGCGGCGGCCGGGCCGCTTCCGTGCGCGTGTCAGAGCGCGACGCCGAGCAGCGCGTCCACGGCGCGGGAGACCAGGCCGGGGGCGCCGGTGTCCGTGCCGCCCTCGGTCTCCTGCCGGGCGGCCCACCGGTCCACCGCGGCGAGCGCGGCGGGGGCGTCCAGGTCGTCGGCGAGCGCCTCGCGGATCTCCTCCACCAGCGCGTCGGCCGGCGGGCCGTCGGGCCGCGAGACGGCGGCGCGCCAGCGGGCCAGGCGCTCCACCGCGTCGGAGAGCACCGCGTCGGTCCACTCCCAGTCCTCGCGGTAGTGGTGGGCGAGCAGGCTGAGCCGTATGGCCGCCGCGTCCACCCCGTCGCGGCGCAGCTGGGAGACGAAGACGAGGTTGCCCTTGGACTTGGACATCTTCTCGCCGTGCAGCGCGACCATGCCGGCGTGCACATAGGCCTTCGCCATGGGGAACTCGCCGGTGAGCACCTGGGCGTGCGAGGCGCCCATCTCGTGGTGCGGGAAGGCGAGGTCGGAGCCGCCGCCCTGCACGTCGAAGCCCATGCCGAGGTGGTCCAGGGCGATGGCGACGCACTCGATGTGCCAGCCGGGGCGGCCCCGGCCCAGGCTGCCGCCGTCCCAGCTGGGCTCCCCCTCGCGGGCGGCGAGCCACAGGATCGGGTCGACGGGGTTCTTCTTGCCCGGGCGGTCCGGGTCGCCGCCCCGCTCGGCCGACAGCGCGCGCATCGCGGCCGCGTCCAGGTGGGACACGCCGCCGAAGTGCGGGTCGGAGCCGACGTGGAAGTAGATGTCGCCGTCCAGCTCGTACGCGGCGCCGGCCTGGCGCAGCCGCTCGACCAGCGGGACGATCCCCGGGATGGCCTCGACCGCGCCGATGTAGTGGGCGGGCGGCAGCATCCGCAGGGCGGTCATGTCCTCTCGGAAAAGGGTCGTCTCGCGCTCGGCGAGGGCCGTCCAGTCCTCGCCGGTCTTGTCGGCGCGCTCCAGCAGCGGGTCGTCGACGTCGGTGACGTTCTGGACGTACTGGACCTGGCGCTTCGTGTCGAGCCACACCCGCTGCACGAGGTCGAACGCGTTGTAGGTGGCCGCGTGACCCATGTGGGTGGCGTCGTAGGGGGTGATCCCGCACACGTAGATGCGGGCGACCGGACCGGGGCTCAGGGTTACCGGGCCACCGGTCGCGGTGTCGTGGAGGCGGAGGTCGCGCCCGGTGCCCGGGAGGGCAGGGACGTCGGAAGCGGGCCAGGCATGCATGTCATGAGATTAACCGCCCGCGTGATCCACAAACGACCGGTGGGCGCTCGCGACGGCGGACCCGGACCCTCAGATGGGGGGCCAGGGGATGGCGGGCCACTCCCCCGAGGGCTCCGGGTGACGTCCGGAGGCGAGCAGCCCGGCGACGCGGTTCCGGAGCGCGTCCAGCTCGGCGGGCGTGATGAGTTCCGCCAGCCGGGCCCCGAGGCCGCCGTCGGCGAGCTCCGCGGAGAGCTTGCCGAGGACCTCGGCGATCTCGTCGGTGAGCGGTTCGCCGGCCCAGCCCCACAGGAGGGTGCGCAGCTTGTTCTCCGTGTTGAAGGTCACGCCGTGGTCGATCGCGTACAGCTGCCCGTCGGCGGCCGGCAGCAGGTGGCCGCCCTTGCGGTCGGCGTTGTTGATCACGGCGTCCAGGACGGCGAGCCGGCGCAGCCGGGCGTCGTCGGCGTGCACCAGCAGCGCGGTGCGGCCCTCGCCGACCTCGGCGAAGCCGACGGCCTTCCAGCCCTCGCCGGGTTCCTCCCCCTCGACGAGGGCGAGGAGGCCTTCGCCGCCCTCCTCCGGGGTCTCGATCCACAGCTGCACCATGCCCTCGCCGTACGGTCCGTCGCGCAGCACGGTCGGCGGCACCAGGCCCCAGCCGGTGGCCTCGGAGACCAGGTAGGCGGCGACCTCGCGCTGGGCGAGCGTCCCGTCGGGGAAGTCCCACAGCGGCCGCTCACCGGCCACCGGCTTGTACACGCAGTGGGCGCGCACGCCGTCGTGCTCGACCGCGCAGTAGAGGACCGCGTTGGAGGCGTCCCGCAGCCGCCCGCGCACGGTCAGTTCACCGTGCGCGAGCAGCTCCGCGGCTATGTCCCCGTTCAGGCCGTCGCCGACCGCCGGTACCCGTTCTGACGCGGGCATACGTGTCCTTCCGGATCCAGGGGCAGGCTGCACAGCGGGCAGGGCGGGCGGCCGGCCGCGACGACGTCGAGGGCGCGCTTGGCGAAGGAGCGGGCCTGGGCGCCGGTCAGGCGCACCCGCAGCAGCGGGGGCCCGTTCTCGTCGTCCTGCAGGAGCATCTCCTCGGCCGCTTCGAGGTCCTCCTCGTCCTCCGCCTCGATCTCGACCAGCGCCTGGGCCTCCAGGATCATCCGTTCCTCGGCGCCGTCCCAGGCCAGGGCCATGGTGCCGACCCGGAACTCCTCGTCGACGGGGACCTCGAGCGGCTTGTTGTCGAGCAGCTCCGTGGGGGCCACGGCGGGCACGGGGGCGGCGCCGCCCGTGCGGCGCACGACCTCGTCCAGCAGCTCGTCGATGCGCTCGGCGAGTGCCTCGACCTGGGTCTTCTCCAGCGCGACACTGGTCGTCCGGCCGGCGGCGCTGGCCTGCAGGAAGAAGGTGCGTTGGCCCGGTTGGCCCACGGTGCCGGCGACGAAGCGTTCGGGCTTGTCATAGAGGAACACCTGACGAGGCACGTCCTGCTCCGTTAGTTCGGTGTCTTCGGGGTTCGGTCCACCCTACTGCGGAAGCTGATCACGGTGCGCCCGCACCGCCCCCGACCTCCGCGTCGCCCGGGGCCGCGGTGGGCCGCTCCCTCGGACGCAGGCCTTCCAGGCTGCCCGTGTCGCCGAGCCGGAGCAGGAAGGGCCGCTCCGCGGTGTAGCGGATCGCGGTGACCGAGCAGGGGTCGACGGCGATGCGCTGGAAGAGGTCGAGGTGCATGCCGAGGGCGTCGGCGACGATGGACTTGATGACGTCGCCGTGCGAGCACACCACGTAGAGGGCGTCGGGCCCGTGGCTCTCCTCGATGCGGGCGTTCCACTCGCGCACCGCGTCGACGGCGCGTGCCTGCATGGCGCGCACCGACTCGCCCCCCTCGCCGGGGAAGACGGCGGCCGAGGGGTAGCGCTGGACGACGCCCCACAGCGGCTCGTCGGCCAGCTCGGCGATCTTGCGGCCGCTCCAGTCGCCGTAGGCGCACTCCGAGATCCGCTCCTCGACGTGGAGCGGCACGTCGGGCAGGGCGTCCAGCAGCGGCTGCACGGTCTCCCGGCACCTCTGCAGGGGACTGGTGACGACGGCCGCCGGCGGCAGCCCCGCCAACCGGGCCGCGAGCGCCGCGGCCTGGTCACGTCCGGTCTCGTCGAGGGCGACTCCGGGGAGCCGTCCGGCCAGCACTTTCTCCGCGTTGGCGGTGGACCGGCCGTGCCGGACCAGGATCACGGTGGGCATGACCGCAACCATACGACCACCGGTTGTCCGGTGTGGCGCCGACGTAACGCGGAAGAAGACAGGTGTGATCGTCGACTGCGCCATTTATCGCGACGGGGAGCGCACTGCCGCTCCCGACGACCTCTCCGACGCGCTCGACGCGGCGCGGTCGACGGAGGGGGGTTTCGTGTGGATCGGCCTGTACGAGCCGACGGAGAAGGAGTTCGACCTCGTCAGCCGCGAGTTCGGCCTGCACCCGCTGGCCGTCGAGGACGCGCTCTGCGCCCACCAGCGGCCCAAGCTGGAGGTGTACGAGGGCTCGCTGTTCCTGGTACTCAAGCCGGTCTCGTACGACGACGAGCACGACAAGGTCACCGCGGGCGAGCTGATGATCTTCGTCGGGGAGGGCTTCGTCGTCACCGTGCGCCACGGCGAGGCCATCGCCCCGGGTGAGATCCGCCACCGCCTGGAGGCGGAGCACGAGGTCCTCAAGCACGGGCCGACCGCGGTGATGTACGCCATCAGCGACACCGTGGTCGACGACTACATGGTGGTCGCGGCCGATCTCCAGGCCGACCTGGAGGACCTGGAGACGGAGGTCTTCGCGCCGGAGGGCCGAAGGTCCGTCGCGCGCCGGGGCGCCGAGAGCACGGCGAGCCGGATCTACGGGTTCAAGCGCCAACTGCTGGAGTTCCGGCGGGCGACCGCGCCGCTGATGCAGCCGATGATCAGGCTGTCGGCGGGCACGGTGCCGCACGTTGCGGCGAGCACACAGCCCTTCTTCCGCGACGTGGCCGACCACCTGACCCGGGCCAACGAGCAGGTGGACAGCCTCGACCGGCTGCTCAGCGATGTGCTGAGCTCCCATCTGACCCAGGTGGGGGTGCGGCAGAACGACGACATGCGCAAGATCTCGTCGTGGGCCGCCATGGCGGCGGTGCCCACCATGATCGCGGGCATCTACGGCATGAACTTCCGCTACATGCCCGAACTCCACCAGGTGTGGGGGTATCCCGCGGTCCTGGCGGTCATCGCCGTGTCGGAGATCCTGCTGTACCGGATGTTCAAACGGCACGGCTGGCTCTGAACGCCCGCCCTGCCCCGCGCGGGTCGCGTGCGGCGGGGACGGGGAGGCCGCTCAGACCGCCGGTTCCGCCGCGGGTTCGGGACCACCGAGGGCGTCGCGGCGCTGGGGCATGACGAGACTGACCATCCGCCGCCAGCCGCCCAGGCGTTCGTACGCGTGGACCCCGTGGATGCCGGCCCGCAGCACCGCGGCCTTCGCCCCGGACCAGCCGAGGATCCGGCCCATGTGGTCCATGACGGCGAGGCTGACGTCGCGGTAGATGCGGATCTCGGCGCGGGCGCACTCGCGCAGGACGTGCTCGATGGCGGCCCCGTGCCCGGCCTCGGCGAACCTCAGCAGTTCCTCGTGGCAGTAGGCGAGGTGGTTGTCCTCGTCGGCGGAGATCATGCGGACCGCCCTGCCGATGTCGGCGTGGCCGGCGAAGTGCTTCGTGAGCAGGGCCATCTGCTCGGAGGCGCGCTGTTCGGTGACCCGGCTGTGGGCGAGGTAGGTGACAACGTCCTGCACCGTCAGGGGCTCGTCGCGGCGCAGCTTGTCGTGGGCGAGGCCGATGCCGCCGCGCTCGAGGAGCATGGTGTAGTCGGTGTCCGGGGGGACCGGGACGGGTTCGAGGCCGCGCTTGCGCAACAGGGCGTGGAAGATCCGGCCGTGCTTGTCCTCGTCGGCGCCGTGCCGGGCGATCTTGGGGGCCAGTTCGCTCTGCGACTCGGGGACCAGCGCGGCGATCCTGCCGTTCTCCCAGCCGCCCTGCGACTCACCGCTGGCGGCGATCGAGCAGAACAACCGGAAGGAGTCGTCGTTGTCGAGGATCTCCTGGAACAGACTCCGGGCGGAGAGCATGACGTACCTCCTGCGCGAATCGGGCATACGCAAAAGACGAGTCAAGTCGCCCGCAAAGCATGAGGCAACAGGCCCGGGCGTCAACTCGGCCGAACGGATGAGGGCCGTACGGGAGCGGAGACGTAACCCCTGGGGCTCCCGGGCGTTGTGTTTGGTGACGGCCGTGGCGGGGAAGACCCCCGAGCCCCCACCACGGCCGCGGAAACCGAGGGGCCCCGCCGCCGGCCGAAGTGCCCGTGATTTCATAGCCCCTCGGAGGGGTTACGACCAAGACATGTTCAGCAAGGCGACGCGCAGCCGGACGACGGCACGTCCCGGAGGCCCGGCGGGATCGGACTGGGCCCCTTACCCACGCCTTGACGACGCGGCACGCGCCTACTTCCTCCACGCCGACGTGGCCCTCGAGGCGATCGACGGCGTCCTGGGCCGGCGGCGGGTCCGCGGTTTCACCCTCGAACGCGTCGTCGACCTGACGGAGGCCGGCACCTCGGTGTGGCAGGAGGCCGCGGTCTGCGACGGCCGGCGTCTCGTCCTGTGGCACAGCGAGGAGGTCGCCGACGAGGACGCCCCGGGCGGGCGGGTGGTGGACTCCTCCGTGCAGGTGCTGCCCCTGGAGGCGATCGGCCACGTCGGCATGCGCACCCTGGTGGGCCGCGACGAGCAGGGCCGGCGGATCGACCGCGGGGTGTACGTGGTGCTGGCCACCTCCATGCCGCACGAACTGAGCGCGGTGCGCGGGGACGGCGACGGCACGGTCGCCTCCGCCCGCTTCCGCCCGGAGTCCTTCCGCTTCAGCAAGTCCCTCGACGACGGCGGGGCCGGCCAGATAGCGCGGCTGATCGCCTTCGGGCGGATGATGGGGCGCCTGGTCCCGGGCTGACCCGGGACCGGCGCCGAAGGCCCGCCGCCGCGGGGGCGGGCCGGTTACTGAGCGAGTCCGGCGCGCTCCAGCGCCTCGACGCCCGCGCGCAGCGCGGCGACCCGCTCGTCCAGGGTGAACCCGGCCGGGGCCAGGGTGAGCGTGGTGACACCTGCCGCCGCGTAGGCCTGCATCCGGTCGGCGATCCGCTCCACCGAGCCCAGCAGGGTGGTGGAGTCGATGAGTTCGCGAGGGATCGCGGCGGCGGCGCCGTCCTTGTCGCCGGCCAGGTACTTGTCCTGGATCTCGGCGGCCTCCTTCTCGTACCCCATGCGCTGCGCGAGCCGGTTGTAGAAGTTCTGCTTGCGGCTGCCCATCCCGCCCACGTACAGGGCGGTGTAGGGGCGGAAGAGGTCGGCGAGCGCGTCCACGTCCGCACCGACGGCGAGCGGCACGGTCGGGCAGACGTCGAAGCCGTCCATCGTCTTCCCCGCCTTCTCGCGGCCGGCCCGGATGTGGCGGAGCGCGGTGTCCTCCAGGTGGGCGGCGGAGGGGAAGATCAGCAGCGCGCCGTCGGCGATCTCGCCGGTCTGCTCCAGGTTCTTCGGGCCGATCGCGGCGATGTACAGCGGGATGCGCTCGCGCACCGGGTGCACCGTCAGCTTCAGCGCCTTGCCGGGGCCGCCGGGCAGCGGCAGCGTCCAGTGCTCGCCCTCGTGGCTCAGCCGCTCCCGCGACATCGCCTTGCGGACGATGTCGACGTACTCGCGCGTGCGCGCCAGCGGCTTGTCGAACTTCACGCCGTACCAGCCCTCGGAGACCTGCGGGCCGGAGACACCCAGGCCCAGCCGGAAGCGGCCGCCGGACAGGGAGTCGAGGGTGGCGGCGGTCATCGCCGTCATCGCGGGCGTACGGGCCGGGATCTGGAAGATGGCCGAACCGACGTCGATGCGCTCGGTCTGCGCGGCGACCCAGGACAGCACGGTGGGCGCGTCCGAGCCGTAGGCCTCGGCCGCCCAGCACACGGAGTAGCCGAGGCGGTCGGCCTCCTGCGCCACGGCGAGGTTGTCGGCGTCCATCCCGGCGCCCCAGTAGCCGAGGTTGATCCCGAGCCGCATGGCGATCCCCTTACCGATGAGTAACGTCCTTGTTCCCCGGACCTTATCGCTCCGGGCGCGCGCCGGCGCCTGTCGGGTACGTCACTCCTGCCCAAAGGTCCCGGACGCACAGTAATCTCACCCCTCATGGAGCAAAGGCACCTCGGCCGTACGGGACTGCGCGTGTCCAGGCTCGGGCTCGGCACGCTGACCTGGGGGCGCGACACCGGCGAACTCGACGCCGCCGACCAGCTCAAGGCCTTCTGGGAGGCCGGGGGCACGCTCGTGGACACCGCCGACGTGTACGGGGACGGCGGCGCCGAGTACCTCCTCGGCCGGCTGGTGGAGGACCTGGTGCCGCGCTCGGACCTGGTGATCGCCACCAAGGCCGGCAGCGTCCCCGACCCCTACCGCCGCTTCGACGCCTCGCGCGGCCATCTGCTGACCGCCCTGGACGCCTCCCTGCAGCGGCTCGGCACGGACTACGTCGACCTGTGGCAGGTGCACGCGTACGACACGGCCACCCCGCTGGACGAGACGCTGCAGGCCCTGGACCTCGCCGTGAGCTCCGGCCGGGCCCGCTACGTAGGGGTGTCCAACTTCTGCGGCTGGCAGCTGGCCAAGGCGGCCACCTGGCAGCAGGCCGTGCCGGCGCGCACACCGCTGGCCAGCACGCAGATGGAGTACTCGCTGCTCCAGCGCGGCATCGAACGCGAGGTGCTGCCCGCCGCGCTGGACCTGGGGGTGGGGCTGCTGCCCTCCTCCCCGCTGGGCCGCGGGGTGCTGACCGGCAAGTACCGGCACGGGACCCCCCAGGACTCCCGCGGCGGCTCCGAGGACATGGCGCCCTTCGTCGCCCCCTACCTCGACGAGACGGCCCGGCTCATCGTGGACGCGCTGGCCATAGCGGCCGACGGGCTGGCCGCCAGCCCGCTGCAGGTGGCGCTCGCCTGGGTGCGGGACCGCCCCGGCGTCACCGCGCCGATCGTCGGGGCGCGCAACGCCCGGCAGCTCGCTGCGGCGTTGTCAGTGGAGACCCTTAGTCTTCCGGATGAGATCTGCCAGGCGCTGGACGACGTCTCTGCGCCGGTGCACCGCTATCCGGACCACGACTGGAGCACGCTGTGATCGGGCCCCGACCGTAGTCCGCCGTACAACGGAGGCCACCGTGACCGAGGACCGCGAAGACCGCGACCGCGAGGACCGCGCCGAGCCGGAGGAGACCGCCGGCGAGGAGACCGCGGCTCCCCGGCGGTCCCGGCCGTCGACCGAGGGCGTCGGTTCGCAGCTCCCCGCCGAACTCACGGACCTGGCCGCGGCGGTGCGGGCCATCGAGCGCGGGGAGCGCCCCGCGGCGCCCGCGAGGAGCGGCGGGCCCGCGCGTCCCGCGGTGTCGCGGCCGGCGGCCGCCCCCTCCCCCGCCCCGGTCGCCG
>NZ_JARAVM010000062.1:0-29699 GCF_033792735.1 Streptomyces sp. PA03-3a | reverse complement strand
CTTTCGGCTTTCGCGCTCCCCGACTTTAGCAGATGCTTTCCGTCGGTTTTACCGAACCGCTGCGAGGGCGCACGTCTCCGTGGCGTTCTCGTCGCGGGGTCGATCCAAAGTACTGGAGGACCCCGGTCGGAGCAAATCCGGGGCGCCGTGCGACGCCCTGGCATGCCGGGCCTCGCGGGGGTGGCAGACTTGAGTGGTCTGGACCACTTGCTTGGAGGCTTCATCATGACGACTGTCTCGTCGCCCCTGACCGGGCACGTCATCGGTCTGGCCGCGGTGCCCGACCCCGTGTTCTCGGGCGCCATGGTCGGGCCCGGCACCGCGATCGACCCCGTGCGTGAGCCGTCGGTGGCCGTCTCGCCGGTGGACGGTGTTGTCGTGTCGCTGCACGCGCACGCGTTCGTCGTGGTGGACAGGGACGGACATGGGGTGCTGACCCATCTCGGCATCGACACGGTGCAGCTGAACGGCGAGGGCTTCGAGGTCCTGGTCAACAAGGGCGACACCGTGGTGCGCGGCCAGGAGATGGTGCGCTGGGACCCCGCGGCCGTCGAGGCCGCCGGTAAGTCCCCGGTGTGCCCGGTGGTGGCGCTGGAGGCGACGGCCGAGGCGCTGACCGGCCTCCTCGAGGACGGAGAGGTGACCGCCGGGGCCACGCTCTTCTCTTGGACGTAGCCTTTCGGCAAGGCCACTCCCGACGCATACACACAGGCAAACGCGGTCGCGAACGTCCGCGACGACCGGAGACGGGTGAGATGGAGACAACGCTGCGAGGCGTCGGTGTCAGCCACGGCGTGGCGATCGGCGAGGTACGGCACATGGGAACCGCGGTTCTCGAGCCCCCGGCCAAGCAGATTCCGGCCGACGAGGCGCCTCGGGAGCAGGCCCGGGCGCGTCAGGCGGTCGAGGCGGTGGCCAACGACCTGATCGCGCGCGGCAACCTGGCCGGCGGCGAGGCGCAGGCGGTGCTCGAGGCCCAGGCGCTGATGGCGCAGGACCCGGAGCTGCTGGCCGACGTGGAGCGCCGCGTCGCGGTGGGCAGTTCGGCGGAGCGAGCGGTCTACGACGCCTTCGCCTCCTACCGCGCGCTGCTCGCCAACGCGGGCGAGTACCTGGCGGGGCGGGTCGCCGACCTGGACGACGTGCGCAACCGGATCGTGGCGCGGCTGCTCGGGGTGCCGATGCCGGGTGTCCCGGACAGCGACGAGCCGTACGTCCTGATCGCGCGGGACCTGGCGCCGGCCGACACCGCGCTGCTGGACCCGACGCTGGTGCTCGGCTTCGTCACCGAGGAGGGCGGGCCGACCAGCCACAGCGCGATCCTCGCGCGTGCGCTGGGGGTGCCCGCGGTGGTGGCGCTGCCGGGTGCCACGGAGCTGGCGGAGGGCACCGTCGTCGCCGTGGACGGTAGCACCGGTGACATCTACGTGGACCCGGGCAGGGACCGGCGGGCCGAGCTGGCGAAGGCCGCGGAGGAGCGCAGGGCGGCGCTCGCCGCGAGCTCCGGTCCCGGTGCCACCTCGGACGGGCACAAGGTGCCGCTGCTCGCGAACGTCGGCGGGCCCGCGGACGTCGAGGCCGCCGTGAAGGCGGGCGCGGAGGGCGTGGGCCTGTTCCGCACGGAGTTCCTCTTCCTGGACGACTCGAAGAACGCGCCGTCGGAGGAGAAGCAGGTCGAGGCGTACCGGCGGGTGCTGGAGGCCTTCCCCGAGGGCCGGGTGGTCGTCCGGGTGCTGGACGCGGGGGCGGACAAGCCGCTGGAGTTCCTGACCCCGGCGGACGAGCCGAACCCGGCGCTCGGTGTGCGCGGTCTGCGGACGCTGCTCGCGCACCCCGACGTGCTGCACACGCAGCTGCGGGCGCTGGCCAGGGCCGCCGAGGGCCTGCCGGTGTACCTCGAGGTCATGGCGCCCATGGTCGCGGACCGCGTCGACGCCAAGGCGTTCGCGGACGCGTGCCGGGAGGCCGGGCTGCACGCGAAGTTCGGCGCGATGGTGGAGATCCCGTCGGCGGCGCTGCGGGCGCGCTCGATCCTGCAGGAGGTCGAGTTCCTCTCGCTGGGGACGAACGACCTGGCGCAGTACACCTTCGCGGCGGACCGCCAGGTCGGCTCGGTCTCGCGGCTGCAGGATCCGTGGCAGCCGGCGCTGCTGGACCTGGTGGCCGCGGCGGCCGAGGCCGCGCGGGCCGAGGGCAAGAGCTGCGGTGTGTGCGGTGAGGCTGCCTCCGATCCGCTGCTGGCGTGCGTCCTGACGGGTCTGGGCGTGACGAGCCTGTCGATGGGCGCGGCGTCGCTCCCCTACGTGCGGGCGACGCTGGCGAAGTACACCCTGGCGCAGTGCGAGCGGGCGGCGGCGGCCGCCCGGGCGACGGACACGGCCGACGAGGCGCGGCGCGCGGCGCAGGCGGTGCTGTCCGGGGAGTGATCGTTTCCCGTCCTCGCCAGGGGCGTCCCACCATGGGTGGGGCGCCCCTCGGCGTTCCCCCGTTCCCCGTTCCCCCGTTCCCCCATTCCCCCGTTCCCCGTGCCGCCGTGCTCAGTCGTCCTCCGGCGGCGGGAGGACGAATCCGGGGCGGTGGACGACTCCGGGCTCCGGGGGTACGGGGTCGCCGGACTCGGCGTCGGTGCAGTAGGCGTTGAAGACCTGTGCCTCGGTGAGGGGCTGGAGCCAGCCGTCGCGCAGGGTCCAGCCCCGGACTTCGTCCGGACGGTCCGGCGGGGGCGCTCCGGCGCCCGCGCCGCTTCGCAGGACGAGGCCTCCGGGGCTGTCCTCGGCGAAGCCCGCGGCCAGGACGGTGCAGCAGACCAGGGCCTCGGCCTCGGCGAGGTGGACCATGCCCTGCTCGTCGCAGCGGGCGTGCATGGCCGCGAGGAGCGTGGTGCCCTCGGCGGGGACGCTGCAGACGAGGTGGTGGTGGCCCGGTCCCGCGGCTTCGAGGAGGCGCATCAGGGCCTGGGACGCGCGGTCGAAGGAGGTGCGGGCGAGGTCGTCGCCGCAGCCGGAGCAGTCGCCGGCGTCGGCCAGGATGCCGGAGGCCCGTTCCCAGGTGGCCTGGCGGCCCGTCTCGTACTCGAGCTCGGTGACGAGGAGTGCCAGGGGCTGTCCGGTGTAGGGGACGGTGGGTCCGGTGGTGGTGACGTCGGCGGCGTAGCGCGTGCGGGAGCGCGAGCTGTCGGGGTCGTGGCCGGTGCCGGCGCAGTACTCGGCGTACTCGTCCGGGTCGAAGGGGCCGACGCGGACGTGGACGCCGCGGGAGGCAAGGGAGCGGAGCAGGCCCTCGATCTGCCGGAGGTAGGTCGCGTGGTCGTCGAAGGTGAAGCTTCGGTAGCCGCGCATGGCGGCGAAGTCGGCGGGGTCGGTGAGGAGGGCGACGGTGGTCGGCGACTCGCGTCGCAGGGTGCGGCGGCCGCTCCTCGCGGCGCCGCGGGTAGGACGGGTGCTCTGCTTGCGGTGTTTGGTGTGTGCCATGACGGCTCCCCCTCGATACGGCGGATCAACTGTCACTCACCGTAATCGACGCCACTGACAGTGACCGTTCCGCTGGGGACGGCGGGGGCCTGCGGGGCCGCGGCACCGGGCCGTTCCAGGGCGTCCAGCCGGTCCAGGCGGCGGCGTACGAGGGTGCGCTGCCCCACGGAGACGGCCGCGAGCGCGCCGCCGAGGCCCAGCCAGCCGAGCGGGCCGGCGGCCATGACGGCTGAGGTGAGCAGCACCGGGCCGGCCGAGCGCTGGGCCGACTGCGCGAGTCCGTGGACGCCGAGGTAGGCGCCCTGGGACCGGCCGGGGGCGAGGGCCAGCGACAGCTCCCAGGAGATCGCGGCGTGGACGATCTCCGCGGCGGTGAAGGCCGTGGCGGCGACGACGAGGGCGACGACGGCGATGCCCGCCGAGTCCACGGCCGAGACGGCCATGGCGCCTCCCGCGACGAGGAAGGCGAGGCCGAGCAGCGGAAGGGACGCGGCGGCCCTGCGGGGCTCGTCGCCGAGGCGGCTGAGGCGGACCTGGAAGAGCACGACGAGGACGTTGTTGAGCACGAAGAGCAGGGCGACGAGGCTGTGCGGCGCGGCGGTCGCGGTGGCGATCCACAGGGGCAGGCCGACGTTGAGCGCCGTGTCGTCGAGGAACAGCAGGGCCTCGGTGGCGGTGTAGGCGAGGTAGCCGCGGTCGCGCCAGGGGCCGGTGGCCGGGGCCTTGCTCAGGGGCGGCTCCCCGCCGGCGGTGGCGGCCGTGGCCACCACGCGTACGGGCGACGGTGGTTCGGCGCAGCGCAGGACGAGCAGGGCGGCACCGGCGAAGGAGAGCGCGTCCCCGACGAGCATGGTGCGGTAGGCGGTGCCGGTGCCGACGGCCAGGGCGACGGCGGCGGCGAGTCCGCCGATGCCGAAGCCGATGTTCACCACGGTGCGCTGGAGTGCCTGGTAGCGCACGCGGTCGGGGCCGGCGACGCGGGCGGCGTACAGCTTGGTGAGGACCGAGGCGGAGCGGTCGCCGAGGCTGCCGAGCGCGGCGATGGGGAGCAGCAGCCAGAGGGTGCCGGTGAACAGGATGCCGACGGCGGCCGCGGCGCGCAGCGCGTGGACGGCCGGGAGCAGCCGGGTGAGCGGGACGCGGTCGGCGACGCGGCCCGCGACGGGGGTGCCCGCGACGCCGACGGCTCCGGCGACGCCGAGCAGGAGGCCGATCTCGTGCGGGGCGAGTCCGGCCACGAAGGTGTAGTAGAGCGCCGAAGTGCCGTACCAGAGGCCGGATCCGGCCTTGTCGGTGAAGCTCACCCAGAGCATGCGGCGACCGTCGCGGCCGCCCGGTACGAGGTGCTCGATGTCGCTGCGGCTGCGAGGGAATCGCATGTACTGCCCCCTTGACCCGAAGTTTGTATTGATACAGACTTACGAATGTGGCAACACAATATGCGATCAGCGGCACGAGCGCCAAGGGCATCGCCGCGTCCGTCGAACGAGGAGTGGCAGAAGGGACGTTGTCCCCCGGTGCCGCGCTCCCGCCGGTGCGGACGCTGGCCGACCGCCTGGGAGTGAGCCCCGGCACGGTGGCGACCGCCTACAAGGAGCTTCGGCAGCGCGGGATCGTCGTCACGCGCGGGCGTGGCGGCACCGTCGTCGCGCAGGCGCCGTCGGTGGCGTCCAGGAGACCGCCGAAGGTGCCGGCCGGGCTGCGGGACCTGGCGGGCGGCCATCCGGACGCGGCGTTCCTGCCGGAGCTGCCGCCGTCGGTGCGGGTGACGCCCGGGGCGCGCTCGCACCGGTCGGCTCCGCGGCTGCCCGAGCTCGAGGAGCCGACCCGCGCGTGGTTCGGCCGCGACGGCGTGCCGGCGGACGACGTGACCTTCGCGCACAGCGCGCTCGACTGCGTGGGGCGGCTGCTCTCGGTCGAACTGCGGCCGGGCGACGCGGTGGCGATGGAGGACCCGGGCTACCACCATCTGCTCGACCTGGTGCCCGCGCTGGGCCTGCGCATGGTGCCGGTCGCGGTGGACGACGAGGGCATGCGGCCCGACGCGCTGCGCGACGCGCTGCGGGCCGGGGCCCGGGCGGTGGTGTGCAGTCCGCGCTCACAGAACCCGTACGGAGGGGCCTTCTCTCCCGAGCGGCGGGACGCGCTGCTCGGCGTGCTGCGGGACGCGCCGGACGTGCTCGTGGTCGAGAACGACCACGCCGCGGAGGTCGCGGGCGTACCGCTGCACAGCCTCGCCTCGGGCGGGCTGCCGCGCTGGGCGCAGGTGCGTACGGTCACCAAGTACCTGGGCACGGACCTGCGGTGGGCGGCCCTCGCCTGCGACCCGACGACGCTGGCGCGGCACGACGGGCGGCTGCTGCTCACCTCGGGCTGGATCAGCCATGTGCTGCAGGGGATGGCCGCGCGGCTGATGACGGACCCCACGGCGCTGCTGCTGGTGGAGGCCGCCCGGGACGCGTACGCGCAGCGGCGCGAGGCACTCGTGGCGGAGCTGGGCGCGCGCGGGATCGCGGCGCACGGCGCGAGCGGGCTGAACGTGTGGGTGCCGGTGCGGGACGAGGCGGCGGTGGTCAACGGCCTGCGCTCGCGCGGGTGGTGGGTGGCCGCGGGGGCGAGGTTCCGGCTCGCGGCGGGGCCGGGCGTACGCATCACGACCGCCGCTCTGGAACCCCCGGAGGCGGGTGCCCTGGCCGCCGACTTCGCGGACGTGCTGGGCGAGTTCGGCGCGACGTACGGGGGGTGAGGCGGGCGCGGGCCCGCCCCTCCCCCGTACGGGCGCTCAGCCGCGGGTGCGGGCCAGTTCCTGGTAGAACCGGAGCAGCTCCACGTTGTCGACGGAGCCCGGATTGACGGCCTTGTCCATCGGCGTGCCCTGCAGCAGCTTCTTCACCGGGACCTCGATGCGCTTGCCGGTGAGGGTGTGCGGGATGCCGGGCACCGGGATGATCTCGTCCGGGACGTGGCGGGGCGAGAGCTGCTCGCGGATGGTGCGCCTGACCTTGTCGCGGAGGGCGTCGTCGAGCACCGCGCCCTCGGCGAGCTGCACGAACAGGGGCATCCAGTAACCGCCGTCGGGCTCCTCGATGCCGATGACGAGCGACTCGCGGATCTCCGGGAGCCGTTCGACGGCCTCGTAGATGTCGGCCGAGCCCATGCGGACGCCCTGGCGGTTGAGGGTGGAGTCGGAACGGCCGTGGATGACCACGGTGCCGCGCGAGGTCAGGGTGATCCAGTCGCCGTGCCGCCAGACGCCGGGGAACATCTCGAAGTAGCTGTCGTGGTAGCGGCTGCCGTCGGGGTCGTTCCAGAAGTGGACGGGCATCGACGGCATGGGGTTGGTGACGACCAGCTCGCCGACCTCGTCGGTGACGGGCTTGCCGTACGGGTCCCAGGCCTGCAGGTCGGTGCCGAGGCAGGGGGCCTGGAGCTCTCCGATGTACACCGGGAGGGTCGGGACGCCGCCCGCGAAGCAGCTGCACACGTCGGTGCCGCCGCTGACGGAGGCGATCCACAGGTCCTCCTTGACCTCGTCGTGGATCCAGCGGAAGCCGTCCGGCGGGAGCGGGGAGCCGGTGGTGGCCACGCATGTGACGGCCGACAGGTCGTGGTCGCGGCCGGGGCGGACGCCGGCCTTGCGGCAGGCGATGACGTACGCGGCGGAGGTGCCGAACACCGTGGTGCCGGTGCGCTCGGCCACGCCCCATTGGGCGCCGGTGTCGGGGAAGCCGGGGCTGCCGTCGTACAGGACGATCGTGGAGCCCGCGAGCAGCCCGCCGACGAGGAAGTTCCACATCATCCAGCCGGTGGAGGTGTACCAGAAGAACCGGTCACCCGGCCCGAGGTCGAGGTGGAGGCCGGTCTGCTTGAGGTGCTCCAGCAGGATGCCGCCCTGGGACTGGACGATGGCCTTGGGCAGGCCGGTGGTGCCGGAGGAGTAGAGCACCCACAGCGGGTGGTCGAAGGGGACCTGCTCGTAGACCGGCTCGGGATCGCCGGAGACCAGGGAGTCCCAGTCCAGGGCGCCCTCGGGGACGGGCGTGCCCAGTAGCGGGATGTGCACGACGGCGCGCAGCGAGGGCAGTTCGGCGCGCAGTTCGGCGACGACGCCGGTGCGGTCGTGCTCCTTGCCGCCGTAGCGGTAGCCGTCGACGGTGAACAGGACGACGGGCTCGACCTGCTGGAAGCGGTCCAGCACGCTGCGGGCGCCGAAGTCCGGGGCGCAGGACGTCCACACGCCGCCGACGGCGGCGGTGGCCAGCAGGGCGACGACGGCCTGGGGGACGTTGGGCAGGTAGCCGCTGACGCGGTCGCCGGGACGGACCCCGAGGGCGCGCAGCTCGTGGGCGAGGGAGGCGACCTGGCGGCGCAGTCCGGCCCAGCTGGTGGCGCCGATCTCGTGCCGCTCGTCGAGGTGGAGCAGGGCGGGCTCACCGGCCCGCGCCGCGTCGCCGGCGGGACGCAGGGCGTGCTCGGCGTAGTTGAGGGTGGCTCCGGGGAACCACGTCGCGCCGGGCATGGAGGCGTCGGCGAGGACGGTCTCGTACGGCGAGGAGAAGCGCACGTCGAACCACTCGACGACGGAGCGCCAGAAGGTCTCGGCCTCGCGCACCGACCAGGCGTGCAGCGCCTGGTAGCCGGCGACGGGGTCGGCGGCGTCGGGGGCGGGCGCGCCGTGGTGCTCGGCCGCCCAGGCCTGGAAGCGCGTCACCTGGGCACCGGAGACACGGTCCGGGCCCGGCTGCCACAGGGGCCGCTCGGTCGCCGGGTCGGCGGTGGACTCAGGTGTGGTGCTCATGGGGCGGCTCCCGGACGGTACGCGACGCTGCGTGATGTGCTGCTGGACACCCGGCCGGGCGGAATGTCCCCGGTCACGGATGGGCAGGACGATGCCACGTGATCGTCTCCGGCGCCAGGGCACACCCCACACATTCGGGGGTGGAAGCATGTGCCCGGCCGCCGGATGAAAGGCGGCCGGCCGGCGGCGGGGCGGGCGGGAACGGTGAAAGGGTGGGCCTTATGGATGCTCGGGACCTGGTGCGACAGGTACGGCAGGTCGGATCGGCGAACGGGCTGAGGGCGGTGCGCGCGGCATGGCGCCGGCAGCGTACGGACGCGCGGGACCTCCCACGACGGGGGCCGGAGCGGGCGCGGGTGCCGGGACCCGCCGACGGCGCGGACCCGCTGCCGGGCGGCGGCCTGGTCCGCTTCGCCCGCTCGACCCTGCGGGTGCGGGTCGCGGTCGGCGGCGCGGTGTTCTGCGGCTGGGACGGTGCCGAGCCGGAGCCCTCGTACGCGCTGGACGGCGGCTGCCCCGACGCCGACACACGGGCCGTCATCGAGCCCGACAAGGACGGCTGGCGGGTGGTGTCGGAGCGGATCACGGTGCTGGTCTCCCGGCACGGGGCGGTGGAGTTCCGCACACCGGGCGGCCTGCTGCTGCGGCGTGACCTGCCACCGCGCTGGTGGGACCCGGTGAACACGGCGGAGGGCGCGCAGCCGCGCTGGGTGCAGCGCTCGGAGACGCCGGCGGACGCGGCCGTGTTCGGGCTCGGCGGGCGGGCCTCGGGACCGCGGCTGGGCGAGGGCACGTACCGGCTGTGGAACACCGACCCCGGCGGCGCCTTCGAGCCGCACACCGATCCGCTGTACATCACCATGCCGCTGCAACTGGTCGTCGCCGACGCGGGCAGCCATCTGGTCTTCCACGACAACACCTGGGACGGCCGGGTGACCCTGCGCGACGGGGAGGAGGGCGCGGGTTCCGGCCACGACCGCCCCGGCGGCTGCGAGACGCGCATGGACGGCGGCCCGCTGCGCTACTGGGTGATCCCCGGCACGCCCGCGCGGATCCTCGCCTCCTGGACCGCGCTGACCGGCCGGCCGGCGCTGCCGCCGCGCTGGGCCCTTGGGTACCAGCACTCGCGCTGGGGCTTCGGCACGTCGGCGGAAGTGCGGCGGGTCGCGGCGGGCTACCGCGAACGGGAGCTGCCGCTCTCCGCGCTGCACCTGGACATCGACCACTACGACGGCCACCGGGTCTTCACCGTCGACCGCGAGCGCTTCCCCGACCTGCCCGCGCTCGCCGAGGAGCTGCGCGGGCACGGGGTGCGCCTGGTGTCCATCGTCGACCCGGCGGTCAAACTGGAGGCGGGCAACGCGGTGCACGACAGCGGGGTCGCGGCCGACGCCTTCGTACGGGACGCGCAGGGGCACCCGGTGCGCGGCGTGGTGTGGCCGGGCGACGCGCTCTTCCCCGACTTCACCGACCCGCGGGCGCGCACATGGTGGGGCGGGCTCTACGCGGAACGGCTGACCCAGGGCTTCGCCGGGGTGTGGCACGACATGAACGAGCCGGTGTCCTTCGCCGCGTTCGGCGACACCACCCTCCCCCGCTCCGCCCGGCACGCCCTGGAGGGCCGCGGCGGCGACCACCGCGAGGCCCACAACGTGTACGGGCTGACCATGGCCCGGGCCGGGCACGAGGGGCTGCGCGAACTGCGCCCCGACTCCCGGCCGTTCCTGTTCTCCCGTTCCGGCTGGGCGGGCATGCAGCGGTACGGCGGCACCTGGTCGGGCGATGTGTCGACGGGCTGGCCGGGACTGCGCTCCTCGTTGTCGCTGGTGCTGGGACTGGGCCTGTGCGGGGTGCCGTACTCGGGGCCGGACGTGGGCGGTTTCACCGGGAACCCGTCGCCGGAGCTGTATCTGCGCTGGTTCCAGATGGCCGCGCACTTCCCCTTCTTCCGTACGCACTCGGCGATCGGCGCCGGGCAACGCGAGCCGTGGGAGTTCGGGCCGGAGGTCCTGGAGGCGGCCGGGGCGGCGATGCGCGAACGGGAGCGCCTGATGCCGTACCTGTACACGCTGGCGCACACCGCGCGGCGTACGGGCGCGCCCTATGTGCGGCCGGTGTGGTGGGGCGACCCGGAGGACCGCAAGCTGCGTGCCTGCGGGGACGCCTTCCTGCTGGGGGACGCGCTGCTGGTGGCGCCGGTGCTGGAGCAAGGGGCGACGGAACGGGCGGTGCGGCTGCCGCGGGGCCTGTGGTACGACACCGCGACCGGGGAGGCGTACCAGGGGCCCGGGCAGGTGCTGTTGCCCGCGCCGCGGGAGCGCGTCCCGGTGCTGGCCAGGGCCGGTGCCGTGGTGCCGGTGGCGGAGGAGGACGGCACGGTGGCCCTGGAGGTGTGGGCGCCGGCGCCCGGGCGCGACGGGGGCGGCGCGCTGGTCACCGACGCCGGGGACGGCTGGGCCGAACCGCGGGTGGAGCGGTTCACCTCACGGATTGCGGACGGCGAGGTCGTCGTGGTGCGCGAGGAGCACGACGAGGTGGGGTACCGGGTGCGGGTGCGCGGCGCCGCCGCCCGGTAGCGGCCGCTGAGGCGGCACCTCAGTAGCGGCCGCCGAACCAGTTGCGCGCCGCCTCGGTGTGCAGCGGGAACGCCAGCTCCGCCGGGGCGAGGAGGATCTCCCGGCCGTCCGTCTCGTCGGTGGCGACGGCGGGCGGGAGGTCCTCGGCGCTGCGCTCCGGCAGGAGGCCGAAGAGCAGCAGGTGCCCCGTGTCGCCGCTGAGGGCGTCCGCCAGCCGTACGTCGCCGGCGGCGGCCTTGACGCCGGTCTCCTCGTCGAGTTCGCGGACCACGGCCTCCTGCCACGTCTCGCCGAGGTCCACGAAGCCGCCGGGCAGGGCGAGCAGTCCGCGCCGCGGCTCGATGGACCGGCGCACGAGGAGCAGTCCGGTGCCCCCGGGGGTGCGCACGGGCAGCAGGGCGACGGCGACGGGAAGCGGATTGCGGTACGTGATGCCGCCGCAGACCGCACAGGAGCGCGGCCAGCCCGCGCCGGGGGCGTACTCCGCACCGCAGTAGGCGCAGTGGCTGTCCTTCTGACGAGTGGTCACGCGCGGACTGTACCGGAGCGACGGCTCCGGGCACGGGGGTCGTGCGGAGCCCTGTCCGTCGCGGTGGGTGAGAGGGCACACTGGCGTCCGTGACACCCGAATCCCTCGGAAAAGGCGCCAATCTGCCGGTACCCGTGTCCGCCGTGCGGGCCGTGCTCGACTGGAGCGCGGGCCCCGGCGTGCCCGATGTCGACGCCTCGGCACTGCTGCTGACCGGCGACGGACGGGTGCGTTCGGACGCCGACTTCGTCTTCTACAACCAGCCCGCGCACGCCTCCGGCGCCGTGCGGCACAGCGGCAAGCAGGCGGGGCCCGGGCAGGCCTCGGACACACTCGACGTCGATCTGGCCCGCGTGGAGCCGGCGGTCGAGCGGATCGTGCTCTGCGCCTCCGCGGACGGCGGCGCCTTCGGCCAGGTGCCGGGGCTGCGGCTGCGGCTGCTGGACGCGCGCAACGGGGCCGAGATCGCGCGGTTCGACATGGGGGCGACGACGGAGACCGCGTTCCTCGGCGGTGAGCTGTACCGGCGCAACGGGGTCTGGAAGTTCCGTGCCGTCGGGCAGGGCTGGAACTCGGGACTGGCCGGGCTGGCCACGGACTTCGGGATCACCGTCGACGCGCCGCAGCCGCCCGCGGCGCCGTCCGCCCCGGCCGCGCCTCCGCCTCCGCCTCCGTCTCCGCCTGCTCAGTACCCGCGGCCCGCGCTGCCCGTGACGGTGCCCCCTCCCACTCCCCCGGCAGCCCCGGCTCCACCGCCGCCGGCCACGAGGCTGACCAAGGGCGAGGAACATCTGCCTCCCGACATGCGCAAGCGGCTGAGCCTGCGCAAGGAGCAGGTCGCCGTCAGCCTGCGCAAGCACGGCGCGGCGGGCGTGGTCGCGCGCGTGATCCTCGTGCTGGACGCCTCGGGCTCGATGAGCGCCCTGTACGCGCGCGGGGTCGTCGCCGACGTGGTCGAGCGCATGGCGGCGGTCGCGGCGCAGCTCGACGACGACGGCGAGATGCAGGCGTGGACCTTCGCCTCGCATCCCGCCCGGCTGCCGGACCTGCGGATCGGGGAACTGCCGCTGTGGCTGCGGCTGCACGTCCGGGTGGGCGAGCTGAGCCTGTTCGGCCGTCCCAAGAAGCCCCGGCACGGGCTGCAGCCGGGGCAGGTCGACATGCGGTTCGTCGGCATCCAGAACGAGGAGCAGAAGGTCATCGCCGAGGTGCGGGGCTTCGTGCGGGCGTACCCGACGGCGGTGCCGACGCTCGTGCTGTTCTTCTCCGACGGCGGCGTCTACCGCAACGCGCAGATCGAGCAGCAGCTGCGGGAGGCGGTGGAGGAGCCGGTGTTCTGGCAGTTCGTCGGTCTGGGCCGGGCCAACTACGGGGTGCTGGAGCGCTTCGACACCCTGCCCGGCCGGCGGGTGGACAACGTCGGGTTCTTCGCCGTGGACGACATCGCGACCGTGCCGGACGCGGAGCTCTACGACCGGATCCTCTCGGAGTTCCCCTCCTGGATCACGGCCGCGCGGCAGGCGGGCATCCTGCGCTGAACGCCGCGCTTGTCGGAGGCCGTCGGACCGTGGGACTCCAGGACGACCGGCGCGCCGAGCACCTCTCCGACCGCCTCCGACCACGCGGCAGGATCGGGGCCGGGCACGTCCCAGCGGGCCGGCCGGGCCTTCAGCAGCCGCTCGGTGAGGGCGGCCCGGCCGCCGAGGTCCCCGGGCGGGACGGTGGGCGCCAGCGCCCCCGCGGTGTCGTACGCGCGGACCAGCCGCAGCCGCGGACAGCGGCGGGGCGCGTCGAGGTGGGTGAGGGCGAGGGCGTCCACACCGCCGCAGGCCTCGACGGCGTAGCGGTGGGCGACGCCGTCGAAGTGGCCGGTGCGGAAGGCGCCCTGCCAGGGGCCGTGGCCGTTGTGCGGTTCGGGCAGCAGCGGGGCGAGTTCGGGGTCCTCGGTGACGTGCGGTCCGGGTCCGTGCCGGGTGGTGTACGTCCGTACGACGCCGAGCCGGCGGGCCTCGCGGCCGGCTTCGGCGAGCAGGGTCTCGGCATTGGCGAAGGTGGTGGTGGACCACGTGGTGTACGGGTGGAAGCCGTGCCACTCGTCCAGGAGCACGCCCTGGGCGCCCTCGAGTACGACCGGGCCCTCGCGCAGGACGCGGGCGAGGTGGCCGTCGCCGGTGAGGGTGACGGCGCGGGCGAAGGCCGTGAAGGCGTCGGCACAGTCCTCGGGCGGCGGCGCGGGCAGCCGCCGCCCGAACTCGTCGGCCAGGCGGTCGCGCAGCAGGCGGAGCTTGCGCAGCAACCGGGGGCGTGAGGCGCAGTCCCCGGCCGTGGGGGCGTCCTCGGGGTGGGCGAGAGCGTAGGCGGCGGTCTCCCCGATGCCCATGCCGCACGAGCCGTGGCGGGCCGCGCCCCGCGCCTGCTCCCGCAGCCGGTTGGCGGCGGCGTGGTAGGGGGTGGTCAGGCGCGCCGCTCGGTCGACGCTGAGCAGGGCGTACGGCGCGGGGACGCCGAGGGCGGCGAGGTGGTCGGCCTCGGCGGCCAGCGCGAGGGGGTCCACCAGCATGAAGCGGGACAGATGGGTGGGGACGCCCTGCAGGGTGCCGGAGCCGAACTGGGCGAAAGTGTGGTGGCGTCCGTCGGTGGTGACGACGTTGTGCGCCGCCTGGGCTCCGCCGTTGAAGCGGACCACCGCGCGGACCGGCCCGCTCGCGCAGAGCCGGTCCACGACGGTGCCCTTGCCGGCGTCGCCGTAGCCGAGGTCGACGACGATGGTGTGCACGGGGTCCTCCGGGACGGGTCTACAGGCGGGTGGTGCCGGTCGCGGTGCCGTCGTCGTCGCCGTCGATCAGCGGCGTGTCCGTCACCGCGACGGCCGCGCGCTCGCGGTCGAGGCCGGCGAGGGCCTTGCCCACGGTGCCGGTGGCGGTGGAACCGAGGTCGGCGAGGTCGTCGAGGCCCTCGGCGAGGTCGATGGCCTCCTCGCCGAGCCCGATGGTGAGGGCGATGGTCTCGCAGACGGCGTCGAGGTCGTCGAGCTCGATGACGTTCTGTCCGAGCAGCTTGCGCCAGGTCCCGAGGACCTCGGTGTTGCCGACGTATGAGGAGCCCGCGGGGAGGATGTAGTAGACGTCGAACTTCTGCGTGAGCTCGGCGACGATGCGCGTGACGGGGATGTCCTCGGCGAGGTCGTCGCCGAGGACCTCGCGCACCTCGCGGGCCTTGACCTTGCCGTAGGGCAGCTCGTCGCCGATGAGGAAGAGGTAGCCGCGGCGGCCGCGCTTGTCGTGGCAGTCGAGCGAGGTGTGCCGGGCCATCGCGTACATGGCGAGCTCGTAGGACTCGGTCATCTGGCCGCCGCCCCCGCCCTCGAGCAGGATGTTGCCGAGGTCCTCGTCCATGCGGTTGTCGGACTCGAACTGCCCGAGCTGGAGCGGGACCCGGTCGCAGGTGGCGTCGCCGACGGCGCCGAAGAGGATCTGCGGGTGCTCGGTGTAGCCCTTGCGCAGGAGCAGGCCGAAGAGCTCGGGGAGCTTGGTCTGCAGGACCTGGGGGACGGTGCGCATGGAGCCGGTGACGTCGAACAGGACGGCGATGGCGAGCGAGGTGGGGTGCTCGTCGGAGTCGCGGCTCTCGCGGACGCCGATGTCCTTCGGGTCGAGCGAGGGGTGCGCGGTCCAGGAGCCGCGCGGTGCGGACGATGTGACGCGGTCGCTGTAGGCGAAGGCGCCGGTGCCGCTGGCGGCGCGGTAGCGCGCGGCGGCGTCGTAGACGTTGGTGGACCAGCTTCCGCTACCCATGGTGGTTCCCCCTTGGTGTCAGGCGTCAGATGTCGGGCGTCAGATGTCGGATGTCAGGCGTCGGTGCCCGGCATGGTGAACGGGCGGAAGGTGCGCGGGCCGTAGAGGCGTTCCAGGACGTCGTCGAGCTCCGCGAGCAGCCGCCAGGCGTCGTGCGGGCGGCGGGCCTGGGGTCCCCCATGCCGAAGGCCAGGGGCTGGCAGGGTGCAGCCGCGGAGGAAGGCGCTCAGCGGACGCGGCGCGCGGTCCCCCATCAGCTGCTCGACGCAGCGCGAGGCGAGGTGGATGTCGGTGGCCTCGGTGGCGGGACGGCGGCCGGTGACCTCGGGCGGGTAGAGGGCGCGGTGCCGCTCCACGAGGGCGGGAACTCTCGCGCCGCGTTCGGTGGCGTAGCACCAGTCGACCAGTACGAGACCGTGCTGTGCGGGGTGGATGAGGACGTGCTCGGGCAGCACGGCGCCGTGGACGACGCCGGCCCGATGCGCCCAGCCGAGGGCGACGAGCAGGCGGCGCCACATCCATGCGGCGTCGCGCGGGTCGAGGCCGCCGGGGTGGAGCGCGCGGACCTCGGCGAGGGTGTGGAACCCGCGCAGCCGTTGCAGCGCGTTGACGCGGCGTTCGGCGCCGTCGGGGCCGCGGTGGCGGAAGGACTCTTCGATGCGGGGTGCGTAGGCGCGGTGCCGGGCGTCGGCGACGGTGTGCAGCCGGGTGAGGGCGTCGGCCTCACGCTCCATCAGGTCGTTGTCGGCGGGCCGCCGCGGGATCTTCAGTACGGTGCCGGGCCCGGCGGCGCGCAGCACGGCGAGGTCGCCCTCGGCGAGGACGGGCCCCAGCGGGTACACGCCGCGGGCGGTGGTGAGGGCCGGGCCGCCGCCCGTGTGCCGCCGCCAGAGGGCGGTGAGCCGGACGAAGGCGGCCTCGGCCTCGTCCGCGCGGCCGGGCGGGGCGGTGTCGGGGTGGAGGAGGCGGGCGAGCCGGCGGTAGTGGCGGGCGGCCTCGCCGGTGCCGGGCGGGAAGGGCCGGCCGAGGGCGGCCAGGGCCTCGTCGAAGGTACGGACGCGGTGCGTGGACGCGGGACGGGTCGTGGCGGTCATCGGACACTGTCCTCACGGTCGGGGCGGAGCAGTGCGGGGTGGAGGAGGCGGGCGTCGCCGGCGCGGTAGAGGCGGGCGCGGGGGCCGCCCCTGGAACCGCCGCGGCCCGCGGTGGTGCCGGTGGACTCGACGAAGCCGGGCACCGACAGGACCTTGCGGTGGAAGTTCCCGGCGTGCAGGGGGCGGCCCCAGACCGCCTCGTAGACCGAGCGGAGCTCGGTGACGGTGAACTCCTCGCCGAGGAAGGCGGTGGCCAGCGGGGTGTACTCGATCTTGGCGCGGGCCCGGTCGAGGCCTTCGGCGAGGATCGTGCCGTGGTCGAAGGCGAGACCGGCACCGCGGCCGGCGTCGGAGCCGACGCCGGGACCGGCGCCCTGGCCGTCGCCGCCGGGTGCCTCGCCGGACCGGCGGCCGGAACCACCCCCGTGGATCCCGGCCGGCCGGTCCTGCTCCAGGGGACGCGCGGTGGCGGCGTCCGGGTTCCCCTGCGGCGCGACTGCCTCGACGGGCACCCATTCGGCCGCCGCGGCGTCGCTGCCGGCCCGCGCCTCGGGGAGGTCAGGGGCGAAGGCGAGGTAGGCGACGGAGACGACGTGCATGCGCGGGTCGCGGTCGGGGCGGCCGTAGGAGCCGAGCTGCTCGAGGTGGACGCGGCCGAGGCCGCGGGCCGCGTCGAGCCCGGTCTCCTCGGCCAGTTCGCGGGCCGCCGCCTCGTCCAGCGACTCGCGGCCGGCCTGGACGAACCCGCCGGGCAGCGCCCAGGCGCCCTCGTACGGCCGGCCGCCGCGACGCACCAGCAGCACGTGCAGGGCACCTTGACGGAGGGTCAGCGCGACGACGTCGACGGTCACGGCGATGGGCTCGAAGGCGCGCGGGTCGTAGGCGGCCAGGAACGCGTCCTCACCCTGCCGGTCCGTCATCGTGCACCACTCTCCGCCCAGTTGTTCTCAGATTGAGTATTTCTCGATCCGAGAAGAACTTAGCACCGGGCACCGACACCGTCCACCCCGTTCCGCGGTACGACCCATCCGTGGCTGGCTTCTGACGCATCGTCAACGACTATCGGGAGGGGGGTTGGACGTGACACGGTCGCGGAGACCCGTGGTGGCGGGCTGGTTCACGCAGGACCCGGCGGACAGCGGCGGCTTCCGGCTGCTGGGCACCCGGTGCCGCGGCTGCGGGTCGGTGTTCTTCCCGGCGCGAGGACCACGCCTGCCGCATACCCGGCCTGCGACGGCGCCGAAGGGGACCTGGAGGAGGTCCCGCTGTCGCGCCGGGGCCGGGTGTGGTCGTACACCGAGGCCCGCTACCGCCCGCCCCGTACGTCTGCCCCCTGGGAGCCGTATGTGCTGGTGGCCGAGGAGCTGGCGGCGGAACGGATGATCGTTCTCGGGCAGGCCGCGCTCGGGACGGGCGTGGCCGACCTGGCCGTCGGCATGGAGGTGGAGGTGGTTCCCGGGGTGCTGCACGAGGACGCGGAGCACACCTGGACCACCTGGAACTGGCGTCCGGTGGGGGGCGGGCGATGAGCCGCGACGTGGCCGTGCTCGGCGTCGGCATGCACCCCTGGGGCAAGTGGGGCCGGCGCTTCACGCGCCACGGGGTCGCGGCGGCGCGCGCCGCGCTCGCCGACGCCGGAACTGGACTGGACTGGCGCGACGTCGGGCTGGTCGCCGGCGCGGACACCGTGCGCGGCGGCTACCCCGGAAACGTCGCCGGGGCGGCCTTCGCCCGGGCGCTGGGCTGGCAGGGCGCCCGGGTGGCCGGCGTCTACGCCGCGTGCGCCTCCGGGGCGCAGGCCCTCGACACCGTCCGGGCGCACATCCTCGCCGGCCTGGTGGACACCGCCCTGGTCGTGGGTGCGGACGCGGCGCCCAAGGGCTTCTTCGCGCCCGTCGGGGGCGAAGAAGCCCGACGACCCGGACTGGTTGCGCTTCCGCGTGCTGGGGCCACCAACCCGGCGCACTTCGGGCTGTACGCACGACGCCGCATGGCGCTGCACGGCGACACGCCCGAGGACTTCGCCCGGGTCAAGGTGAAGAACGCGGCGGCCGGCGCCGCCAACCCGCTCGCCCGCCAGACCGGACGCCGGTCACCGCCGCCGAGGTGGCGGCCTCCCCGGTCGTCGCCGACCCGATGCGACTACTGGACGTCTGCGCCACCTCCGACGGGGGCGCCGTCGTCGTCCTGTCCGGCCTGGACTTCGCCCGGCGCCCCGCGACGCCGGACCCGGTGCGGATCCGCGCGGTCTCCACCGTCACCCCGGTCTACCCGCGCACGGTGCCCGACCTCCCGGACATCGCCACCGACTCCGCCCTCGCCGCCGCGCCCCCTGAGCCCGCCGCCGGATTCCGGTCGGCCGTCGTCCGCGCCGCGTACGAGGAGGCCGGCATCGGTCCCGAGGGCCTGGACCTGGCGGAGGTGCACGACCTGTCGACGGCGCTGGAGCTGGACTGGTACGAGGACCTGGGCCTGTGCCCGCCGGGCGGGGCGGAAGCTGCTGCGCGACGGGGCCACGGCGCTCGGGGGGCGGATTCCGGTCGCTCCCAGCGGCGGGCTCTCCTCCTTCGGGGAGGCCGTGCCCGCCCAGGCGCTCGCCCAGGTGTGCGAGCCGACCTGGCAGGTTGCGCGGCCTGTCGGGGCCCCGGCAGGTCGCGGGGCCCGCGTCGGGGTGACGGCGAACCAGGGCCTGTTCGGGCACGGCTCGTCGGTGGTCGTAATCAGGTGATCTGTCCGATACCTTGACGCTCCATCACCCCGGGACAACACTTCCGGGTGGCGCGGAGGCCGGGCGGGAGGCGGGACCTCCGTACCCGCGTCTCCGTGCGCCATTCTCTGGCGGCGCATGCCCGACACGTGCGCCCGCACGAAGGAGCCGTCATGTATTCCAACGGAGACGTCTTTGTCGGCGAGATCATCGGAACGGCGATCCTGATCCTGTTCGGCGCCGGCGTGGTGGCCGGGGTGCTCCTGCACCACTCGAAGGCCCGGGCATCCGGGTGGATCGTGATCTCATTCGGGTGGGGCCTCGCGGTCCTGGCCGGCGCGTACACCGCGGGCCCGCTGTCCGGCGGGCAGCTGAACCCAGCCGTCACATTCGGTGTCGCCATCAGCTCCGGCAAGTGGAGCCAGGTGCCGCTCTATCTCGCCGGGCAGATCATCGGCGCGATGCTGGGCGCCGTCCTGTGCTGGCTGGTGTACTACGGCCAGTTCGCGGCGAACCGCGCCGAGGAGACCCGCCAGCCCACGCTCGCCATCTTCTCCACCGTCCCCGAGATCCGCGTCTGGTGGCAGAACCTGATCACGGAGGCGATCGCCACCATGGGGCTCGTCCTGCCGATCCTGGCCTTCGGCCTCAGCAAGGGGCTCGGCGAGACGGGCACCGGCACCCTGATCGTGGCACTGCTCGTGACCGGCATCGGGCTCTCCCTCGGCGGCCCCACCGGCTACGCCATCAACCCGGCCCGCGACCTCGGGCCGCGCATCGTCCACTCCGTCCTGCCAATCCCTTTCAAGGGCACCTCCGACTGGACCTACGCCTGGATCCCGGTGGCCGGTCCGCTGATCGGCGGCGCCCTGTCCGGTCTCATCTACAACGTCGCGTTCAAGTGAGGCGGTCATGACCGATACGTCCGGCACGGCGACCCGATACGTGGCCGCCATCGACCAGGGAACGACCTCCAGCCGCTGCATCGTCTTCGACTCCGACGGGTCGATCGTGGCGCTCGACCAGCGCGAGCACCGCCAGATCTTCCCCAAGCCGGGCTGGGTGGAGCACGACGCCACCGAGATCTGGGCCAAGGTGCAGGCCGTGGTGGCGGGCGCGCTCGCGAAGGCCCGGCTGCGCCCGGACCAGCTCAGCGCGCTCGGCATCACCAACCAGCGCGAGACCACCGTGCTG
The DNA here is from genome assembly GCF_033792735.1 of Streptomyces sp. PA03-3a. Lineage (NCBI taxonomy): Bacteria > Bacillati > Actinomycetota > Actinomycetes > Kitasatosporales > Streptomycetaceae > Streptomyces > Streptomyces sp. PA03-3a. The sequence continues at coordinate 9,537 of NZ_JARAVM010000062.1, read as the reverse complement.
TGGGACCGCACCACGGGCCGCCCGGTGCACAACGCGATCGTGTGGCAGGACACCCGTACCGCCGCGCTGTGCGAGCGGCTGGGCGGCCAGGACGGCCAGGACCGCTTCCGCGAGTCCACGGGGCTGCCGCTGGCCAGCTACTTCTCCGGCCCCAAGGCGGCCTGGCTGCTGGACAACGTGCCGGGGCTGCGCCGCCGCGCGGAGAACGGCGAGATCGCCTTCGGCACCATCGACTCCTGGCTGATCTGGAACCTGACGGGCGGCACGGAGGGCGGCGTCCACGTCACGGACGTCACCAACGCGAGCCGCACGATGCTGATGAACCTGGAGTCGCTGGAGTGGGACCCGGCGATCCTGGCCGCGATGAACGTCCCCGAGGCGGTCCTCCCGCAGATCCGCTCCTCCTCCGAGGTGTACGGCACGGCGGTCGGTCAACTGGGCGGTGTGCCCGTGGCCTCGGCCCTCGGCGACCAGCAGGCCGCGATCTTCGGCCAGGCCTGCTACGGGACGGGCGACGCCAAGAACACCTACGGGACGGGCAGCTTCCTGCTGCTCAACACCGGGAACCGGCCCGTGCCGTCGAAGAGCGGGCTGCTCACCACCATGGGCTACCGGCTGGGCGGGCAGGCGCCCGTCTACTGCCTGGAGGGGTCGATCGCCATCACCGGCGCCCTGGTGCAGTGGTTCCGCGACAGCCTCGGCATCATCAGCGCGGCGGACGAGATCGAGGCGCTCGCGGCGAGCGTCCCGGACAACGGGGGCGCGTACATCGTCCCCGCGTTCTCCGGGCTCTTCGCCCCGTACTGGCGCTCCGACGCCCGCGGCGTGATCACGGGGCTGACCCGGTACGTCACCAAGGCGCACCTGGCGCGGGCGGTGCTGGAGGCGACCAGCTGGCAGACCCGCGAGGTCGTCGACGCGATGTACCAGGACTCGGGTGTGCACATCACCGGGCTCAAGGTCGACGGCGGCATGACGGCCAACAACCTGCTGATGCAGCACCAGGCGGACGTACTGGGCGTGCCGGTGGTGCGGCCGCGGATCTCGGAGACCACGGCGCTGGGCGCGGCCTACGCCGCGGGGCTCGCCACCGGCGTGTGGGACGGGCTGGACACGCTCAGGGCGCACTGGCAGAAGGACGCCGAGTGGCAGCCGCGGATGGACGAGAAGACCCGCGAGAAGGAGTACCGGCGCTGGAGGAAGGCGGTCGAGCGGAGCTTCGGCTGGCAGGACGAGGACGAGGACGACGGATCCGCGCCGGCCGCCCGGGACTGACCGGCCCGCTCCCGCCCTCACCCGCCCGCGCCCTCGGCGCGCGGCTCAGGTGGCGGCGGCCGCCCGGCGGTCGCCGGCCACCTGGGCCGCGTGCTCGACCACGGTGATCAGCACCTTCTTCGCGGAGGCGCGGTCCCGCGCGTCGCACATCAGCAGCGGCACCTCGGGGTCGAGGTCGAGCGCGTCGCGCACCGTCTCGGCGGGGTGGCGCTCGGCGTCGTCGAAGACGTTGACGGCCACGGCGAAGGGGATGCCGCGGCGCTCGAAGTAGTCGACCGCGGAGAAGCAGTCCTCCAGGCGCCGGGTGTCGGCGAGGACGACCGCGCCGAGGGCGCCCTGCGCCAGCTCGTCCCACAGGAACCAGAAGCGGTCCTGGCCCGGCGTGCCGAACAGGTAGAGCACAAGGTCGTCGCGGACCGTGATGCGGCCGAAGTCCATGGCCACGGTGGTGGTCCGCTTGGCCTCGACGCCCGCCGTGTCGTCGACGGGCCGGCCGGCCTCGCTGAGCGTCTCCTCGGTGCGCAGCGGGCGGATCTCGCTGACCGCGCCGACGAGGGTGGTCTTGCCCACCCCGAAGCCGCCCGCGACCAGGATCTTCAGCGTGACGGGCTCGACGGGGGAAGTGCGGCGCTCAGAGCGTCCGAAGGCCATGGCTCACTCCTCCGGTCGTGCCGTTTACACAGGTCAGAGACATCCTGGGTCCTAGGGACTGCGTCGGGCGATCAGCTGTGGCAGTGGAACATTACTACGGTCCTACCGGACAACTGCCAGCAGTCCCGGGTCCGTTGACCGCCCGAGGCCCGCCCGCCGGGCCCGGGACCTTCCTGACGGCCCCGCAGGCCCCGCCCGCGGGCGCCGCGGGCAACGGTGTGCCCGCGGCGCCCCGGGACGCGTTCAGAGCGCGCGCAGGCCGTCGATGACGTCGCGGAGCAGCCCGGCGTCCGGGAGCTCCGCCGGCGGGACGGGACGGCTGATGTGGACCAGGCCCGCCTCCAGGACGTCGCCGATGAGCACCCGGACGACGCCCACGGGCAGGTCGAGGTCGGCCGCCAGCTCGGCGACCGACATCGGCTCCGCACGGCAGAGCTCGACGATGTCGAGGTGTTCGGGCGACAGGGTGCGGTCGACGTCGGCGTCGTCGTCCTCGTCTCGGGACTCGGCGATCACCAGGGCGATCAGGTCGAGCCGGCCTTCCGCGGCGTGGCTGGTACGGCCGCGCGTCATGGCGTAGGGCCGCACCACGGGCCCGGCGTCGTCGTCGTACCAGCGGTCCGCTTGGGGAGTCATGACGTCCTCGTCACACCGCCTGCGCCGCGTCGTCGTCGGTGCGCGGCGCGGTCGCGAGGTGGACGCCGACCCGCTTCACCAGCAGCGCCATCTCGTAGGCGACCTGCCCGACGTCGGAGTCGGCGTCGGCGAGCACGGCCAGGCAGCTGCCGTCGCCCGCGGCGGTGATGAACAGGAAGGCCTCGTCCAGCTCCACGAGGGTCTGCCGGACCTTGCCGGCCTCGAAATGCCGCCCGACGCCCTTGGCGAGGCTGTGGAAGCCGGAGGCGACGGCGGCGAGGTGCTCGGCGTCCTCACGGGTGAGACCCTCGGACGCGCCGGTGGCCAGGCCGTCGCTGGAGAGCACCAGCGCCTTGCGGATGCTGGCCACGCGGCCGACCAGTTCGTCGAGAAGCCAGCTGAGCTCGCGGGTCGGGCTCGATGGTGCCGTCATGGACCGTTCCCCTCGGTGGTGGTTCTGGTTGTGCTGTCGCCGCCCCGATCCGCCGGGGAGGTTCCCGGGCGGTCTGCGGGGCGGACGTCGTCGGTGCCGAGGTCGTCGGCGGTGTCGGCGCGGCCGCGCAGCCATCCTCGTTGCAGGGACGCCATGCGGTCGCGCACCTCCTCGGGCGAGCGCTCCTGGCCGGCGTCGCCGTCCGCGCCGGCGGCGGCGATACGCGTCCGGGTCGTGGAGTCGCCGCGCAACTGCGGGGCGAGGCTGGCCTGCCGGACCCGGCGCGGCAGTCCGGCGCCGGCGGGCTCCTCCTGCGGCGCGGCCACGGCGGGTTCCTCCTCGGGCGCGGGGTCGGCGGGCTCCTGCCGGGGCGCGGCGTCGGCGGGCTGGGGCGCCCCGCCCACCGGGTGGCCGTTCTCGGCGACCAGGACCGGCGTGCGGCGGCGGCGCGGCAGGACCGTGAGCCCCTCGCCCGGTGCCAGGGAGGGCGGCGTGCGCGTGGCCCCGTCACCCGCGGCGGCGGGTGACGGCGTCCCTTGGGCCTCGATGACGTGCGGCCGGTGCTCGCGCGGCTCGTCGTCCGGCTCCGGGGCCAGGCCCCACTGGCGGAAACTGTGCTCGGTGGCGGCCGACATGGGCCTGACGCGCGGCTCGTCCATCCCGGCGGGCGCCGTCTCGTCCTGCGCCGGGGCCTCGTCGAGCGGCGCCTCGGGCGGTTCCTCGCCGGGCTCGGTCAGCAGCGACGCCGGGACGAGCACCACGGCCGTGGTGCCGCCGTACGGGGACTGGCGCAGCGAGACGCGGACGCCCTGGCGCTGGGCGAGCCGGCTGACCACGAAGAGGCCGAGCCGGTCGGTGTCGGAGAGCTCGAACTCGGGGGTCTCGGCGAGGCGGAGGTTCGCCTCCAGCATGGCGTCGGGGGTGAGGCCGAGTCCGCGGTCGTCGATCTCCAGGACGAAGCCGTTGGCGACGGACTCGCCGTGCACCTGGACGCTGGTGTGCGGCGGCGAGAACACGGTCGCGTTCTCGATGAGTTCGGCGACGAGGTGGGTGAGGTCGGCGACGGCGTGGCCGGTGACGGCGAGCCGCGGCAGCCGGCGTACGTCGACCCGCTCGTAGTCCTCGACCTCGGCGACGGCCGCCCGCACCACGTCCATCAGCTGCACCGGCTTGCGCCACTGCCGGGACGGCACGGCGCCGGAGAGGATCACCAGGCCCTCGGCGTGGCGGCGCATGCGGGTGGTCATGTGGTCGAGCCGGAAGAGGTCGGCGAGCTCCTGGGGGTCCTCGGTGCGCCGCTCCATGGCGTCGAGCAGGGTGAGCTGGCGGTGCAGCAGCACCTGGCTGCGGCGGGCGAGGTTGACGAAGACCTCGGAGACCCCGCGGCGCATCTCCGACTGGCGCACGGCGGCCTCGACGGCCGCCCGCTGCAGGGTGTTGACGGCCTTGCCGACCTGGCCGACCTCGTCGTCGGGGTAGTCCAGCCGCGGCGCCTCGGTCTCGACGTCGACCTCCTCGCCCGCGGCGAGCCTGCGCATGACGCGCGGCAGCCGGGCGCCGGAGACCTCCTGGGCCTCCGTGCGAAGCCGGGACAGGTCGCGGATGAGGCTGCGCCCGATGCGTATGGAGACGATGACGGAGGCGACGACCGCGATCAGGCCCAGGCCGCCGGCGGCCGCGGCGATGGCGACCAGCCGCATGCCGATCGGTTCGGCGCGCTTCTTGTGCAGGTCGCCGGCCTCGACGCCCATGCGGTCGAGGTCCTTGAGCGCGGTGGTGGCCGTGGTCTGCCAGGACACGCGGTCGGCGGCCTGGGGCGCGCCGGAGGCGCCCGCGGAGATGACCGTGTCCTCGGCGGCGCGCAGGGCCCGGCCGGAGGGCCCGGCCCAGTACGCCTCGTAGATGGCGCGCTCGTCGCTCGTCAGCAGGTGGAGGTTGTCGGCGTAGTAGGCGCGCTGCTCGGCGACGGCGAAGGTGAAGGAGCGCATCTCCGCCGCGCTCATGCGGCCCGCCGCGATGGCCGCCACCATGAGGGCGTCCTCCTGGCTGATCGCCTCGCGGGCCCGGGTGATCTGGATCAGGGCGCGGCCCTGCTTGTCGATGGCGACGTTGTTGAGCGGGTTCAGCGAGTCCAGGAAGCCGTAGGCCGGTACGAACAGACCGCTGTACGCGCCGAAGGCGTCGTTGCGGGCGATGCCGCCCTTGGCGACCTTGTCGCGCAGCGTCTCCAGGCCGCCGAAGCCGCGCACCACGAGGTCGAGCCGGCGCAGCGACTCGGGGGCCAGCCGTTCCCGGTTGCCGGCGGAACGGGCGTTGGCGCGCAGGCGGGCGATCACCGCGTCCGTCTCGCGCTCCCGGGCCAGCAGGGTGCCGCGGGCGTCCGACCGTCGAGGATCGGCCAAGTAGAGCATGGCGGAACGACGTTCCTGCTGGAGGGCCTGGATGCTGTCCTCGACCGGGTAACCGAGTTCGTTGACGGTCTGTTCCACGCCGAAGAGGCCCCAGACCTGACGCCCGGTGAGGGTCGCGGCGAAGGCCCAGATGGCCGTGAGGGACACCAGCGGAATGAGCAGCAGTGCCACGATCTTCCGCCGGATCGTCGTACCGCGAAAGCGCATGGCCTCCCCAACGTCAAACCCGGTCAAGGGCTGTCGTATTCCGACTGCAAACGGCGCGAGCCTACTACTGCCGGATGACCAAACCGAAAGCCCCGCCTCCGCCCTTGCCCCGGGACGACCCGTTTCGTACGGATGAACAGTCGGTACGGCTGGCCGAAATGCAGCGCACAGGGAACCGGCGGGGCCGCCGCGTCGTTTCAGGAGCGGGGAGGGGTGCTCCGGAATGCGGAGGGCATTCATCGGCGGAAACCGGGCAGCCACTCTGGAGTCGGACATCGGGGATCCGGCACCGCACCACCGGTATGCCGCAGGGGAGCTGATTTCATGGACGACCTCGTCGAGGACGCACTGGATCGCGACATTCCGCCGCGGAAGACACGGCGGCCGTTGTGGGTGGAGGAGCCCGTGGGGCGGCCACGCATGCCCGACCCGGTACGCCGGGCGGCGGTGCGGGCCGTGCTCGTCGTCTCGTTCACCTTGATCGCCGCGGTGATCGCCATGCTGGGGGCGGCCGGCGAGTCCTGGCTCGCGGCGCCGGCGATGCTCACGGCCATAGCCTTCACCGTCGTCGCCACGTGGGCGGTGCTGGACGTGTGGATCACGCGCCAGGTCTGGAACCAGCGCAACGGCGTGGTGTCCAGCCCGAGCAGCGCGGCCCGCAGGCTGCGCCGCGAGCGCAGGCGCGCACGGCGCCGGGCCCGGTCCGAGGCCCGCGCCGCCGCACGGCGCGGGCACCTGTCCGGCACCGGCGCCCGCACCGCCTGAGGACAGCGCGCGCCACCCGGGGAACCCGTGCCGCCCGCGGCGTCCGCGGCGTCCGAACCGCCCCGAAGGCCCCGGGCCTTCGGGGCGGGCCGTGCTGAAGCCCCTGGGACGGCCAGGGGCCGGTCGCGGGCGGGGAGCTGCCCTGCCCCGGGCCCGGCGGGCTCAGCCGCCCTGCGGGGCCGGCTGCTCCGCCGGGCGGCGGAACATCCGCGTCGCCGTGATCTCGCCGTGCACCGGCTCGAACTCCGGGTCCTGCACGGGGAGTCCGGGCCGCAGGTGCTCCTCCACGCTGATGTACTTCAGTCCCGCGCGCAGATCCGCGTCGTTGCGCAGCCGTACGACCAGCGGGAACTCAGCGAGCGCCGTGGTGTCGAACAGGCCCGTGGTGTAGATCAGCTGGACGCCCAGCGCGTCGGCGACCGCGCGCTGCAGCTCCAGCAGGTAGGTGGCGTTGGCGCGGCCGATCGGGTTGTCGAGGAAGAGCGTGCCCGCGTGCCGGTGGCGGTCCCTGCCGCGGTCGTTGCTGCGCAGCGCGGCCATCGTGCAGTACAGCGCGATGGCGGCGGTGAGCAGCTGGCCGCCGGAGAAGACGTCGCCCATCTGCCCGACGGGCACGCGCTCGGCGCGCAGCACGGCGTCCGGCTTGAGGATCTCGACGGCCACGCCCTTGGGTTCGAGGCCGGCCGCGACCCCGCGCAGCAGCAGCGACATGCCGTCCCGGCGCAGGTCGGAGTTCTTGCGGACGGCCGCCCGGGTCGCCTCGTCGATCACGGCGCCGAGCCGCTCGTTGAGCGCCGCGTGGTCCGGGTCCTCGAAGCGGATCCGCAGGAACTCCTGCCCCGACCACTCCCCCAGCCCCTCGGGCAGGCGGGACAGCCGTTGCGCCGACCTCAGGGTGGCCAGCGAGGACTCCACCATGCCGCGCAGCCGGTCCACGATGCTGTCGCGGTTGCGTTCCAGCTGCTCCAGTTCGTCGGTCAGGACCCGTAGCCGCGGCGCGAAGGCGGTGTGCCAGGCCTCCGCGTGCTCGGGCAGCGCGGAGCCGGGCAGTTCGCGGATCTGCTGACGGGCCGGGGTACGGACCTGCTCGTAGCGCGCCGCGTTGGCGTGCCGCACGAGGACGTCGCAGGCCTCGCGCAGCTGCGACTCGGCCGCCGACAGGTCGGCGGCGCAGCCGCGGAGGCTGCGGCGGGACTCGGCGACGGCCGTCCTGGCCGCCTCCAGGGAGCCGGAGTGCGGTTCGGGCTCCTCATCGCCCTCCTCGGGCTGCCGGTCGCCGTCGCGGAGCAGGTCCCGCAGGAGCGCGGCGAGTTCGTCGAAGCCGGTCGCGGCGTCCTCGGCGGAGCGGTGCGCACGGACCAGGTCGCCGTGGCCGTCGCGGGCGTGGGCCAGCGCCTCGGTGCGGGCGGCCAGTTCCCCGTTGGCGCCGCGCAGCAGTTCCTGCGCGTGCTCGGCGTCGCGGGGCAGCAGCTCCTCGGGGAGCTCGGTGTGCGCGTCGCCGTCCGCCGGGGCGTGCCGTTCGGCCTCGCCGCGCAGCCGGCCGAGCTGCTCGGTGGCCGCGGAGGCGCGGGAGTCCAGCGTCGCCACCAGCCGTTCCGCCCGGGCCGCCGCGGCCTGGCGCGCGGGGCCGTCGGCGCCGTCCGGGCCTTCCAGCAGCAGCGCGGCGCGGGTGCGGACCTTGTTGGTGAGGCGCTCCAGTTCGGTGAGCGCGGACTGCTCGGTGCTCTCGGCACGGGCCTGCTCGGCCCGCAGGTCGGCGCCGACGCCCACCTTCTCGTACACCTGGGAGGCGGCACGGTAGGCCTCGCGCAGGGTGGGCAGCGACCCGGCGGGCTGCCCCGCGCCGTCCTCGTCCTCGAGGGCCTCGTCGGGAGCACCGGTGATCTCCGAGCGCTCGGCACGGAGCACACGCGCGGTGCGGCGCGCGTCGTCAGCGGCACGCTGGGCGGCACGGCGGTCCTCGTCGGCGGCGCGGGCCAGGGCCAGGCAGGCGTCGGCTCGGCTCTCGGCCTCGACGGCGTCCTCGGCCAGCTCCCGGGTCCTGCGCTGCCAGTTGGCCCGCTCCCGCAGCCGGAAGGCGAGACCGGCGAGCGCGTCGGCGGCCCGCCGGGCCTGCTGCGCCGTCTCCTGGCGCGCGTCGCGCAGGGCGGTCGCCTCGGCGGCGGCCTCGTCGGCCTCCATCCGTACCGAGCGTGCCCCGGCCAGCTCCTCGCGGGCGGCGACCGCGGTCTCCCGGGCGGTCTCCACGGCCGCGGCCAGCTCCGCGAGCCGCCCGCTGGGGCAGCCGGAGCGCCACGAGGAGAGCCTGGCGGCCAGAGTGCGGTCCTCGGCCAGGCGGGCGGCGAGCCCGCGGATGTCCTCCTCGCGGGCGGTCGCGCGGGCGCGCAGCGCCTGGCGCTCGCCGTCGGCGGCCAGTTCGTCGTGCATGGCCGGGTTGGGCGGGACGAGGAAGAGCTCGGGCTCGGCACCCACCGGGGGCGGCGGGGCGAGCAGCGCCGCCGCCGTGCCGACCGTGACGGTCGACCGCGGCAGCAGCGCCGCCTGCGCCAGCGCCTCGCGGGCCCGCGCGTAGCTCTGGGGGTCGGTGACGACCACACCGTCCACCAGCTCCGGGCGCGCGGCGAGCACGGCGGCGTGGTCGGCCGGGTCGACGGCCTGCGCGAGGTAGCGCCAGCCGGGGAGCGCCGGGATGCCCTGCTCGCCCAGGTACTCCACCGTGGCGAGGACGTCGGGGCCCGGCGGGAGCAGCCCGCCGTCGCCGAGCGCCGCCAGGATGCGGGCGTCGTCGGCGGCGGCGGTGCGCAGGTCGAACAGCCGGCGCTCGGCGGAGGCCACCGCCGCGTCCAGCATGTCCTGGAGCGGCTCCGCGAAGATGTCCAGTTCGGCCGCGGTCAGCGGGCCCTGCTCGGCGGGGCGCCGTACGTCCGCCGGGGCGCCGCGCCGGGCCGCGGAGGCCTGTGCGGGGATGGCGGGGCCGCGGTCCTCGGAGGTCTCCCCCGCCGGGTCGGCCGCGGCGGTCCCGGGTGCCTCCGCGGGCGGCAGGCTGAGCAGTTCGGCCAGACGGGGTTCGGCCGCGAGGGCGTCAGCGACGCGTGACTCGGCGGCGTGGGCGGCCTCGGCCGCGGCGAGGGCGTCGGCCGCGCGGGCGGCGGACAGCTC